>NZ_BAAJYT010000023.1:0-36582 GCF_057541515.1 Acidovorax sp. KNOB132 | reverse complement strand
CCAGCACGGCCTGCGTGCGCGGCCAGGCTGCGGCCGGCGCGCCGTCCTCCAGCAGTTGCTGGGCGAGCAGCTCCAGCCGCTCGCGCGTGTCGCCGTGGTGCCGCCAGGGGCTGGCGTCCACTGCCTGCAGCGCTTGGGGCCGCGGGCCCTGCCAGGGCTGTGCCGCCTCGATCTGCAGCGGGTCGAAGGGATCGCCGGGCAGCAGGTCGTCGGCCAGGGCCTGCAGCAGCCCGGCCTGAGCGCCCTGCCCGTCGCCGGCCGGGTAGCGGGCCAGCGCCAGCAGCGTGTCGCGCCGCTGGCGACCCGCCGGCGAGGCGCCGAAGACATGCAGGCCATCGCGGATCTGCGTTTCCTTCAGCTCGCACAGGTAGGCGTCGATGCGCGCGAGGATGGCATCGTCGTCCGGCGCGCTACCGGCCGGCGCGGCCAGGTCCAGCTCCTCGAGCAGGTGCTGGCGGCGCACCGCATCCAGGATCTGCCGGCGCAGCAGCGTGGCGCGGCGCGCGTCCACCAGCAGCGCGTCGTAGTACTCGTCCACCAGGCGCTCCAGGTCCTGCAGCGGGCCGTGGTTTTCGGCGCGGGTGAGCGGCGGCATCAGGTGGTCGATGATGACCGCCTGGCTGCGGCGCTTGGCCTGCGCGCCCTCGCCCGGGTCGTTCACGATGAAGGGGTACAGGTGGGGCAGCGGCCCCAGGATCGCATCAGGCCAGCACGCCTGCGACAGCGCCAGGCTCTTGCCCGGCAGCCATTCGAGGTTGCCGTGCTTGCCCACGTGCACCACGGCGTCGATGGCGAACACGTCGCGCAGCCAGAAGTAAAAGGCCAGGTAGCCGTGCGGCGGCACCAGCTCGGCATCGTGGTAGCTCGCGTAGTCCTGCGCACTGGCATTGCCCTGCCCTGGCGCCGCCGCATTGGCGCGCGCCGGCTGGATGCCGATGAACACATTCCCCTGCCGCAGGCCCGCGATCATGAAGCGGCCCTGGCGCAGCAGCGGGTCGGCCTCGGGCGGGCCCCAGCGGTCGTGGATGGCTTGCGCCATGCCCTCCGGCAACGCGTCCAGCCGCGCGCGGTAATCGGCCAGGGCGTAGCTCTGCCAGGCGGGACGCAGCGGCCACTGCGCGGGGTCGTTCGCAATGCCCTGCTGCAGCACGCGCATGAGCGCATCGCCATCGGCCGGCGCGGCCACGGCATCGCCCAGGGCGTAACCCTCGGCGCGCAGGCGCTGCAGGATGCCGATCACCGACGCGGGTGTGTCCAGGCCCACGCCGCTGCCCAGGCGCCCCTCGCTGCCGGGGTAGTTGGCCAGCACCAGCGCCAGCCGTTTGTCCGGGTTGGGAAGGCCCCGCAGCCGGCACCAGCGCTGGGCCAGCGCAGCGACGAACGCCACCCGGTCGGGCTCGGGCTGGTAGGCCACCACGTCGGCCTGCGTGAAGGCGCAGCGGTGCGACAGCCCCTTGAAGCTGATGGCGCGGGTGACGATGCGCCCATCCATCTCGGGCAGCACCACCTGCATGGCGATGTCGCGCGGGCGCAGGCCCTGGCTGTCCGCCCACCAGTCCTCGCGGTTTCCGCCGCTGGCGATCACCTGCAGCACCGGTGCATCGCCCGCGAGCGCGGCCCCCTCCTCCAGCGCCGCGAAGGCCGTGGTGTTCAGCACGAGCTGCACCGCATGCTGGCGGCACAGGTCCTGCAGGGTGGACAGGCACAGCGGGTCCTTGAGCGAATCGAGCGCCACCGGCAAGGGGTTGAGCCCCTGGCCGGCCAGCGCCAGCGCCAGCGCGTCGAACGCCGCGGTATTGCCCGCCATGAGGTGCGAGCGGTAGAACACCAGCGCCACCACCGGCGCGCCCGGCACCCAGGCCGCGCGCAGATCGTCGATGCCGGGCACGGTATGCCCCGCCGGACGCGCCACGCCCAGCGCCGGCGGCACATGCACGGCGGCCTGCGGCAGGCTGCGCGGCGGCAGCGGCGCATCGCCATGATCCAGCCCGTGGAAGGCCACCGCGCGCAGGAACTGCAGCGCATTGCCCGCGCCGCCGGCGCGCAGGTACTGCCACAGCCCATGGCACACCGAAGGGGGCAGCGTGCTGCGCTCCACCAGGTGCGGGTCCTCCTGCAGGTCGCCCGAGAACATGGCCAGTCGCTGCCCCTGCCGGCGCGCGAGCGCGCCGATCTGCTGGATGCCGTAGGGCCAGGCCGATTCGGAACCCAGGTGGTCCACGATCACCACGCGCGCGTGGCGCAGCACTTCGTCCAGATACAGGTCCAGCGACGCGGGCTGGCGCAGGTACAGCAGATTGGCCACCCGCACCGAGGGAAAGCCCGGCTGCGTGCGCGCCAGTTCGGCACAGGCGGCCGAAAGCAGCGCGAGCGTGGTGTCGGCCGAACTGAGCACGACGATGTCCGCCGGGCTCTGGTCCAGGCGGGTGATGACGGTCTCGTCCTCGACGAAGCCGCCCGGGCGGGTGCTCAGCAGGTGCATGCGGGCGGGCCGGGCCGGACTATCGCGCCCGCATCAGGCGGCCACGCCGTCGAGCCCGGCACGCAGCGCGGTGGCATCCAGCGCCTGGCCGATGAACACCAGCCGCGTGCGGCGGTCCTCGCCCTCGCGCCATGCGCGGTCGAAGTGGTGATCCAGGCGCTGGCCCACGCCCTGCAGCAGCCAACGCATGGGCTTGCCCGGAATGGCGGCGAAGCCCTTCACGCGCAGGATGGCGTGCTGCTCCACGAGGCCCGCCAAGGCGGTCAACAGGCGGTCGCGGTCCACGGCCGGCAGATCGATCACGTGCGCGTCGAACTCGTCGTGGTCGTGGTCTTCTTCATGGTCATGGTGGCTCTGGCGCTGGTCGATGGAGGCCTCGGACGCCTTGGACAGGCCCAGCAGCACATCCAGCGGCAGGCGGCCCTGCTCGGACTGCACCACCTTCACGGACGAGGGGATCTCCTCGCGCACCAGCGCCTGCACGCGGGCCAGCGCGTCGGCGTCCACCAGGTCGGTCTTGTTGAGCACGACCAGGTCCGCAGCGGAGAGCTGGTCCTCGAACAATTCATGCAGCGGCGACTCGTGGTCGAGGTTGGGGTCCGCGCGGCGCAGGGCGTCCACGGCCTGCGGGTTGGCGGCGAACTGGCCGCTGGCGGCGGCCGGCGTGTCCACCACCGTCACCACCGCATCCACGGTGAACACGTTGGCGATCTCCGGCCACTGGAAGGCCTGCACCAGCGGCTTGGGAAGGGCCAGGCCCGAGGTCTCGATGAGCACCGCATCGATCTGGTCGCGCCGCTCGGCCAGCAGCTTCATCACCGGGAAAAACTCTTCCTGCACCGTGCAGCACATGCAACCGTTGGCCAGTTCGTAGAGCGCGCCTTCGCGCTCGTTGCCCGCGTCGTCGCAGCCGATGCCGCAGCCCTTGAGGATCTCGCCGTCGATGCCGAGTTCGCCGAACTCGTTGACGATCACCGCGATGCGGCGGCCGTCGGCGTTGTCGAGGATGTGGCGCAGCAGCGTGGTCTTGCCGCTGCCCAGGAAACCGGTGACGATGGTGGCGGGAATCTTGGACGTTTGCATATCGGTTCTTTCGGTGCCGCAGACGGCGTGACTGCGGAATTATCCGGGAACCCGCCGAACCGTCTCCCGCGGGACAGGCGGCGCGGCCTGCACACCTCCCAAAGCGGAGCCTGCACCATAATCGTGACCCTGTGCCCTGCTGCGACGGGGCGTGCCAACAGGCATGCGGACCGCTCCCCGCCCCCCGGCGGCACGGCCCTTTCGCCCGTCCTCTGCTCCACACCGAATCCATGAACCCTGAAGCCCACAACATCTGGCGCGCACCGCGCTGGGCCCTGGCCGTCCTGCTGGCGCTGCTGGGCATGCTGGGCCCTTTTTCGATCGATACCTACATCCCCGCGTTCTCGGGGATCGCCGCCGCGCTGGGCGCCTCGCCAGTGGAAATGCAGCAGACGCTGTCGGCCTACCTGTTCGGCTTCGCCTTCATGACGCTGTTCCACGGAGCGCTGTCGGACAGCTTCGGGCGCAGGCCCGTGGTGTTGTGGGGCATTGCCGTGTTCACCCTGGCGTCGGCCGGCTGCGCCCTGTCGGAGAGCATCGGCCAGTTGGTCATCTTCCGCGCGCTGCAGGGCCTCTCGGCAGGTGCCGGCATCGTGGTGTCGCGTGCGGTGATCCGCGACATGTTCCCGCCCGCCCAGGCGCAGCAGGTGATGAGCCAGGTCACCATCTATTTCGGCGTGGCACCGGCCATCGCGCCCATCATCGGCGGCTGGCTGTTCGTGCACGCGGGGTGGCACAGTGTGTTCTGGTTCCTGACCGGCGTCGGCGCGACGCTCTGGCTGGCCAACTACCGCCTGCTGCCGGAAACGCTGCATGCCGAGCAGCGCCAGCCCTTCAATGCGCGGCACTTGCTGCGGGGCTACTGGGAGCTGGGCTCGAGCCCCCGCTTCCTGCTGCTGGCACTGGCCAGCGGCGTGCCATTCAACGGCATGTTCCTGTACGTGCTGGCCGCGCCGGCCTTCCTGGGCGACCACCTGGGGCTGGCTCCCACGCATTTCTTCTGGTTCTTCGTGCTGACGATCTCGGGCATCATGGGCGGCGCCTGGCTCAGCGGGCGGCTGGCAGGGCGCATCGCGCCCAAGCGGCAGATTCGCCACGGCTTTCTGATCATGTTCTCGATGTCCATCCTGAACCTGCTGGCGAACTGGCTGTTCAAGGCGCACGTGTCCTGGGCGCTGCTGCCCATCGCCGTGTTCGCGTTCGGCTGGGCGCTCATGGTGCCCGTGGTCACCCTGCTGGTGCTGGACCTGCATCCGGAGCGGCGCGGCATGGCCTCTTCGCTGCAGGCCTTCGTGGGGTCGTCCGCCAACGGGCTGGTGGCCGGGGTGGTCGCCCCCCTGGTCATGCATTCCACGCTGTGGCTGGCCGGTGCCTCACTGGGAATGATGTGCGTGGGGCTGGGAGCCTGGGTGTACCTGCACCACCGTTGGCCGGACGTCGGCCGCACCGCATCGGCGGGCTGACCCCGGATCGTTCACGCCCCACCCCAGCGCGGCGCCAGCCTTCGCCTCAATTGCTGCCCCGGCGGCGATCCGTCTCGCGGGCCTGGTAGTAGCGCATCTTCTCGGCGTACATGGCCTGGTCCGCCCGGTTCACCGCGGCCTCCAGCTGGTCGCCCGAAGAGGCACTCGAGATTCCCATGGACAGGCTCAGCGGCCGGCCGGGATAGAACTGGTTGTTCAGGTCCAACAGCGAGTTGATGCGTTCCATGAGGGAATGCGCACCCCGTTCGTCGGTCGCAGGCATCAGCACGGTGAACTCGTCGCCGCCGATGCGCGCGGCGCATGCCGGCGCATCCACGGCCTTGGCGAGCACCTCGCCCACGCGGCGCAGCATGGCATCGCCGGCCGCATGGCCTTCTTCATCGTTGATCGACTTCAGACCGTTCATGTCGATCACGAGAACGGCCACCGGCCAGGGGCCCTTGCGCGTGAGCCGATTCAGTTCCTCGACATAGAAAGCCCGGTTGCGCAGCTGGGTCAGCACGTCGTGCTTGCCCAGGTATTCCAGGTACGCCTCCGCCTTTTTTTCGCGCGGTGATGTCCACCAGCGACAGCAGCACCATGCTCCAGTCGTGCGCATGCTCGGGCAGGATGGCGAATTGCATGTGGATGTTCACGGCATCGCCGGAGAGGGAGTAGTTCACCACCTCGCGCTGCTGAAAGAGCCTGCCGTCCCACAAGTCCAGCAACTGCTCCGCAAAGGATTCCTGCATTTCCCCCCGGAACACCTTGCCGATCCGGTGCAGCAGCATCTCCTTGGACTCGGCCCCGAACATCGACAGGGTTTCCTGATTGACGTCGATCACGCGGATTTCGTGCATGCATCGCACCACGAACTCGGGGTGCACCTTGAGGAAGGTCTTGAAATCGCGGATGCCCTGCGCCCGCACGTCGTCGAGCAGCCGCTTGACCGCGCTGAAGTCCTCCACCCACAGCGACACCGGCGAATTCTCGAAGAGGCCGCGCGCATACAGCTCGCTCTCCTTCAGGGCACGGCTTGCCTGGTGCTGCGCGGTGTTGTCCTCCAGGGACACCAGCACGCGGCTCCAGTCGTCCTCATGCCCGGGCAGGATGCGTCCGCGGATCTGCACGTCGAGCCGGCGGCCATCGAGCGTGTAGTTGACCGCCTGGTTGGAAAACTCGGTCGCCCCGGACCACAGCTGCAGAATCTCGGGCAAGGCCTGCGCGTGCATGTCGTCGCGAAACACCTGTCCGAGAGAGGCCTCCAGCGTGGCCTGGTCCGGCGCGGCGAACAGCTCCAGCGTCCGCTGGTTCACCTTGATGACCTTGAGGCAATGGCTGTATTGCCGCAGGCAGGAGGGGTCGTTTCGGACGTGCTCGGCGATGTCTTGCACCCCTTCGCTGCGCCAGCGGGCAAAGAGTTGCTTGAGCGCGCTGTAGTCCTCCAGCCAGAGCGACACGGGCGCAAGGTCGAACATGTGTTCGAAGTCCGCGTCCGAAGACGAGGGCAAAGAAGACGGCATCGGGAACCTCCAATCAAGCGGACGATTGTCGGGCAGACGCCGACGGCACCGTTCCATCGTGTGGTCCGCCCATAAAAAAAGCCAACCCCGAAGGGTTGGCTTTTGCAGTCAGCGGCAGTCCGCGCGCCGATCAGCGGGCAGGGCGTGCAGGGCGCTTGCGTGCATCATGCGGAACGAAAGGCTTGCCGCCGCCGGCTCCGGGCTTCGCGAACGCCGGCTTGCGGGGAGCGAACTCGCCACGGGGGGCGAAATCACCACGCGGAGCGAAGTCGCCGCGCGGAGCGCCGCCTTCGTTGCGGCCACCGCCGAAGCCATTGCCACGGGCTGCGTCGCCGAAGCCGGGCTTGCGGCCATAGCCATCGCCATCGCGGCGGGCACCGCCGCCGAAGCCGCGGTCATCGCGCGGAGCGGCATGGCCGCCAGCACCTTGGTAGCCACCACCAGCAGCACGGGGAGCGGGAGCGCCACGGCCACCGAAACCGCTGCGGTCGTTGCCGGCAAAGCCGCCACCGAAACCGCCACGGCCTGCGCCGGCCGGCTTGCGATCTCGCGAGAAGCCGTCACGGCTTTCGTAGCCACCCTGGCGGCCACGGCCACCGAACTCGGGACGGGCCTGCGGCGCGCGTTGCTGCGGCTCCAGGCCAGGCACCACTTCCGACTTGAACTGCTGCTTGCTGTAGCCTTCGATGTCGAAGATCTTGCGGCGATCGCGGAACTCGGCGAACGTCACCGCCAGGCCGTCGCGGCCTGCACGGCCGGTGCGGCCGATGCGGTGGGTGTAATCCTCCGCCTTCATCGGCAGGCCGTAGTTGAACACGTGCGTGATCGTGGGCACGTCGATGCCGCGGGCGGCGACGTCGGTGGCCACCAGCACCTGCACCTGGCCGCTGCGCAGCGCCATCAGGCGGCGGTTGCGCAAGCCCTGGCTCAGGGCGCCGTGCAGCGCCACGGCCGAGAAGCCTTCCTGCTGCAGGTCGTTGGCCAAGCCGTCGCATTCGACTTGCGTGCTGGCGAACACGATGGCCTGGTTGATCGTCGTGTCGCGCAGCCAGTGGTCCAGCAGCTTGCGCTTGTGCTGGGCGTTGTCCGCCCAGAACAGCACCTGCTTGATGTTGGCGTGCTTTTCCTGCGGAGAGTCGATCTGGATCTTCTTGACCGACGCGCCGTTGTCGTGCATCACACGCATGGCCAGTTGCTGGATGCGCGGTGCGAACGTGGCACTGAACATCATGGTCTGCTGGCGCTGGGCGGTCAGCTGGTTCAGTTCCGCCAGATCGTCCGAGAAGCCGAGGTCGAGCATGCGGTCGGCTTCGTCCACCACCAGGAACTGCACCTGGTCGAGCTTGATCTGCATCGAGCGTTGCAGGTCCAGCAGGCGGCCGGGCGTGGCCACCACGAGGTTGGCGTTCTGCAGCTTGGCGATCTGCAGTTGGTACGGAATGCCGCCCACCACATTGGCCACGCGCAGGCCGCGGCAATGCTTGACCAGTTCGATGGCGTCATGGGCCACTTGCTGGGCCAGTTCGCGGGTGGGGCACAGGATCAGGGCGCCAGGGGCGGCAGCCTTGAAATTGCGGGGGTTGGTCGGGTCCTTGCGCTTGCGCTTGGGGGCCGGCTCGCCACGGGCCAGGGCTTCGGCAACGGAACGGTCGAACTCGTCGCGGGCGGCGGCATCGGCTTCGGCCTGCTGGCGGATCAGTGTGTGCAGCACGGGCAGCAGGAACGCGGCGGTCTTGCCGCTGCCGGTCTGGCTCGAAACCATCAGGTCGATGAACTGGCTGGACTCATCACCCGAGCCCATGGCCAGGGGGATGGCACGCTCCTGCACACCCGTGGGCTGGGTGTAACCCAGGTCGGCCACGGCCTGCACCAGCTCGGGTGCCAGGCCCAGACGCACGAAGCCGTTGGGCAACGCGGGTGCCGCGTCTTCCGCCACGGCGGCGGATTCAGTGGATTCGATGGATTCGCCGGCTTCGATCGCGGACGATTCCAGCGTTTCAACGGCCATGGAAGATTCAGCAGGCGCGAATTCGCCCTGCACTTGCAAAGTGTCGGTCATATTTTTCTCACACGAAGACGGCCGCAGGCGTGGCCTGCGGAGGCTTCGTCAATGGTTAAAAAACATCAACCATCAAACGAAACCAGCGCCAGCATGTTGCTGGGCAGGTGGGCATTAGCGCGGGATCCATGCTGAAGGTTTTCAGCAGGCCGCAGGCCCAGTGTGTGAAGGGAGATGCACAAACTGCGCGATATTTCCGCGCAGCCGGCGATTATTGCACGGCTGGGGGTTTCCCGCAATGCACTTGGGTTAAAGAACGCGTTAGGCGCTCAAAGCGCCAGCAGGTGGGTGCGGTAGTGCGCAAGTTCGTCGATCGATTCGTGCACATCCGCCAGGGCCGTGTGCCGCTGCGCCTTCTTGAAGGAGGTGTAGGCCTCGGGCTTCCAGCGCTTGGCCAATTCCTTGAGGGTGCTGACATCCAGGTTGCGGTAATGGAAAAACGTTTCCAGCCGCGGCATGTACCGGACCAGAAAGCGGCGGTCCTGCCCGATGCTGTTGCCGCACATGGGCGCCGTGCCCTTCGGCACATAGCGCGAGAGGAATTCGATGATCTGTTGCTCTGCCTCGGCTTCGGTCACCGTGGAGGCGCGCACCTTGTCGATCAGGCCGCTGCGGCCATGCGTGCCCTTGTTCCATGCGTCCATTCCGTTGAGCAGCGCATCCGACTGGTGAATGGCGAACACGGGGCCCTCCACGCGAGGGCTGAGCGTCGGTCCCGTGACCACGACGGCGATCTCCAGCAGGCGGTCGGTGTCCGGGTTCAGACCGGTCATTTCGCAGTCGAGCCAGACGAGGTTCTGGTCGGATTTGGGTAGCACAGGCACAGTGGGGTTGGCGATATCGGACATGGCCGGCATTGTCGCCGATGGCCTAAACTCGCCGGACATGCCCACCCCTGCCCCTTCCGCGTTGCTCACGCCCTCCACCCTTCTCACCCTGCTGTTCGCCGCCTTTCTGGTGGCGGGGCTCGCACTCCGGTTCTGGCTGGCATCGCGCCAGATCCGCCATGTGGCAAGGCACCGCGACGCCGTGCCTGCCGCGTTCGCCGGCCGGATACCACTCACAGCCCACCAGAAAGCGGCCGACTACACCATCACCAAGGCCCGCTTCGGCCTGCTGGAGATGGCACTGGGCGCCGCGGTGCTGCTGGGCTGGACCCTGCTCGGCGGGCTGGATGCACTGAACCAGTTCCTGCTCAATGCACTGGGTGGCGGCATGGTGCAGCAATTGGCGTTGCTGGCGGCCTTCGCGGCCATCAGCGGGTTGATCGACCTGCCCGCCACGCTCTACCAGACCTTCGTGATCGAACAACGCTTCGGCTTCAACCAGATGACGGCGCGCCTGTGGCTGGCAGACCTGGCCAAGTCCACCTTGATGGGCGCGGCCATCGGCCTGCCCATCGCGGCACTGATCCTGTGGCTCATGGGTGCGGCCGGCCCCCTGTGGTGGCTGTGGGCCTGGGGCGCATGGATGGGATTCAACCTGCTGCTCATGGTGGTCTATCCGATCTTCATCGCGCCGCTGTTCAACCAATTTCAGCCGCTGGAAGACGAATCACTCAAGGCCCGCGTCACGGCCCTCATGCAGCGTTGCGGCTTTGCTGCCAAAGGGCTTTTCGTGATGGACGGCAGCCGCCGCAGCGCCCATGCCAACGCCTATTTCACGGGGTTCGGCGCAGCCAAGCGCGTCGTGTTCTACGACACCCTGCTGCGCCAGTTGTCCCCCGGCGAAGTCGAGGCGGTGCTGGCCCATGAACTGGGGCATTTCAAGCACCGCCACATCGTCAAGCGCATCGTGAGCCTTTTCGCGCTGAGCCTCGCGGGCTTTGCACTGCTGGGCTGGCTTTCCACGCAGGGCTGGTTCTACACGGGGCTGGGCGTGCTGCCCAACCTGTCGCTGGAAGGCGTGGCCGGCTCTGCGCCCAACGATGCCCTGGCGCTGCTGTTGTTTTTGCTGGCGGTGCCGGTGTTCACCTTCTTCATTTCCCCATTGTTTGCGCAGCTGTCGCGCCGCCACGAGTTCGAGGCCGACGCTTATGCCGTGGCCCAGACCAATGGCAGCGACCTCGCCACGGCGCTGCTGAAACTTTACGAAGACAATGCCTCCACCCTCACGCCCGATCCGGTGTACGTGAAGTTCTATTACTCGCATCCGCCGGCCACCGAACGGCTGGCGCGCATGCCCAACCTGACCCCGACACCATGACTTCGATGCTCAAGAAAAAAGACTGGTCCACGCAGACGAGACGTGCTTTGACGGCGACGGAAATCGTCGCCAAGCTGGCCGACCTCGACGGCTGGAAACTGACAGGCGACGGCGCAGATGTGGCCATCGAAAAGACCTACCGCTTTGCCAACTACTACGAGACCATCTCGTTCGTGAATGCCGTGGCCTTCGTTGCCAACGCGCAGGACCATCACCCGGACCTGTCGGTGCACTACAACCGCTGCGTGGTGCGACTGAATACGCATGACGTGAATGGCATCTCGGCGACCGACATCGAATGCGCATCGCGCTTCGATGGCCTGCTCGCCGCATGACCACACCCCTTCCCCGCCATGGCTGAGCGCAGCGCCCTGTTCGACGGCATCGTGGTGGCCAGCCACGGCCGCCATTGCCTGGTCGAATCGCTCGACGGCCAGCGCCGCATTTGCCATCCCCGCGGGAAAAAGAGCCAGGCCGTCGTGGGCGATCACGTCCTTTGGCAGGCCGCGCCAGCCGGCCAGGGGGACGAAGGCACCATCGAGAAGGTCAAGGAGCGCCGCAACCTGTTCTACCGGCAGGACGAAATCCGCACCAAGTCCTTCGCCGCCAACCTGGACCAGGTGCTGATCCTGATCGCCGCCGAACCCGTGTTCTCGGAGAGCCAGCTGGCCCGTGCGCTGATCGCGGCGGAAGCCGAGCGCATCACGCCGATCATCGCGTTGAACAAAAGCGATCTGGTCGAGCCCTTCGCCCGCGCGTGGGAGCGGCTGCTGCCGTACCGCCACATGGGCGGCAGCGCAGCGGACGGCCACCACTATGGCGTGATGCCGCTGTCGCTGTCCGAGTCGGGCGAGGTGGACAAGGCCGCACTGATGGAGCGCCTGTCGGGCAAGACGACCCTGGTGCTCGGCCCCTCGGGCTCGGGCAAGAGCACGCTCATCAACCTTCTGGTGCCGGGCGCCACGGCGCTCACGGGTGAGATCTCCCAAGCGCTCAATTCCGGCAAGCACACCACCACCACCACGACCTGGTACTGGGTGGACGCCGAACGCCGCACCGCCCTGATCGACTCGCCAGGCTTCCAGGAATTTGGCCTGCACCACATCGGACCGTCCGATCTGCCGCGCTACATGCCCGACATCGGCCTGCATGCCCAGGGATGCAAGTTCTACAACTGCACGCACCTGCACGAGCCCGGCTGCGCGGTCATGGCGCAGGTGGACGGATTGCAAGGCGAATCACGCACTGGCGCAGATTCCATCAGCGCAAATCGCTATCAGATTTATAGCAATCTGTTTGCCGAGCTGAGCGAGCACCGGCATTGGTGATGGGACGGAACGGCGGCGCTCAGTCCCGGCACTCGACGTACCACCCCAGATAGTCGTTCCAGGCCGGCTCGTGCTCGGCCTCCAGCACGGGGGGGCCCATGCCCGGCACCGCTTCGGCAGCGCGCCGCGCGGCCTCCAGGGCGTGGTCGGCGCTGGTCACGTAGCAATGCACCGTGCGGGTGCCACCCCGCAGCACGATGTGGCTGCAGATGCCTTGCTGGTACATGGTGGCCGCATTGACCCAGGCGTCCTCGAAATCCTGCGCCTGCTGCAGCGCGGACTTGTCCTGCGCCGGCAGGCTGGCCTGCACGCGCCAGCCCAAGTCTGCGCGGGACACCAAGGCGTTGGCGCTCAGATTGACCTGCACCATGATGGGATCGCCCTGGGCATCCCGCCCCTCCAGCGCGGCCCAGCGCACCGGCTCGGGCGGATAGACCGCCGAGCGGCCCAGGGTCTCACGCCAGAAGGTGTCGATGCGCGAAACGCTGTCATCGAGCGACGCGGGCTCCCAGTCCTCGAAGCCCGCGTCGTCGCTGAGCCCATCCGTGTCGAATTCCACCACCCCGACCTTCACCGAAAAATCGTACTCGCCCAGCATGTGGTCGAGCAAGATGAACGCCATGTGGCGGGCATGGTCCTGCAGGTCCATGGGCACGGGCTTGGAAAACGACAGCGCCAATGCGATGCGTCCATCGATCTGGCCCACGCGCACCAGCAGCTCATGGGTGGCCAGGTCGAATCCATCCATGCGCATGCCGAAGCCACCAGGCATCCGCTGGCGGAAGGCCTCCACCCGCCACGGCAACTGCGCCGGTGCCTGTGCGGTCAACGCTTGCACATCGGCAAACCGCTCGGCACTCCCGTGGGCCGTGAAAACGAGCCGGGCCTGGCCTTCCACGGGCCCCTCCTTGCCCGCGCCGGCCACCTCCACCGTAACCCCGGGAACGCAAGGCTCCAGCAGGGCATTGAGGCGCTCCATGAACGGGACGGACTCCAGGCCCTGCAAATCGGCCCGTTCGCCCAGGACCGCCGCCCAGAAGCGGTCCGCGGCGGCGGACATCTCCTGCGTGGAAGGCTCGCCGGAGGGGGATTCAGATTGGTTCATGAACAGTCCTGGTGGCACCTGCTCGGGTACAGGGCATCGGTAACGAACAAGGCCGCGTCAAAGGCGGAGCGACTTCGCCACGAAACTTCAAAAAGAGACCCGGCTCAGCCCAGCAAGCGGGCCAGGGTCAGCAGGGCGAGCAGCAGCATCCACACCACCACCGAGCGCCAGACCAGGCCGACCACGCTGCGCAGATGCCCCACCTCGGGCTCCCGGCCGGGCGTGACGTCGCTGCTTGCCGCCTCGATATCGCCATCGAAGCCGGCGGGCGAGAGCGGGTCCACCCGCGCCTGCAAAGCTTCTCCGCCCAGGCGCACGTTGATAGCGCCGGACGTGGCCGCCAGCACGACGCCATCGTTGTCGTTGGGAAAACGCTGCGCATGGAAGCGCCAGCCATCGATGGCCTCTTCGAAGCTGCCCACCACGGCGAAGCTGAGGGCCGTCAGGCGGGCAGGCAACCAGTCGATCACGGTCCAGGACCGCGCCGAGGCTCGCTGCAACGAGGCGCTGGCCGGATGCGGGCTGCCGGCCTTCCAGTAGCGCGAGACGAATTCAGCCAGCCGGTAGAGCACCGCACCGGTCGGCCCGAGTCCCAACGCGGCCAGCACCGAAAAGCAGGCGAGCACGCCGAACACGTGGCGGTGCGCAGCGATGACGGAATACTCAACCACGTGCCGCACAATCTCGCTGCGGGGCAGTTGGCCCACATCCACCTGCTGCCAGGCCGCGAGCCGGGCCCGCGCGCTGTCCTCGTCGCGCTCTTCCAGCGCATCGCGGATGTTGGTGAAATGGTGGCTGAACTGCCGGAACCCCAGGGTGACGTAAAGCACCGCGACATTCCAGACCACCGCCGCCGGCCAGCCCACTCCGTAGAACAGCAGCCAGTGCACTGCCAGCACCGCGATCGAGGGCAACAGCACGGCGAGCGCCCATGCCACCCACCCGTGGTGGGCCTTTCCCGCATCGAAATTGCGGCTGATCGACAGCGCCCAGGCGCGAACGCCCGCATGGATGGGGTTGCTGCGCGCCAGCGGGCGTGCCTGCTCGATCAGCAACGCGAACAGGATGGCAAAGAAACTCATGGGGGGCAATGATAGCGGCCCGGTTCGGTGCCCAGCCGTCGTCGCCACCGGAAAGATCGCCCGATGTCAGGCCAGCATGAAACGGTAGAAATTGCGCAGCATGCCCGCGGTCGCGCCCCAGATGAAGTGCGTCTTGCCGGCGGCATCCTCATAGGGCATGGAAAACCATTCGCGGGTGACCCCTTCCCATTCGAACGCATGGCGCCGGTGGTGCGACGGATCGAGCAGGTAGTCCAGCGGGACCTCGAACACGTCCGCCACTTCGTAGGCATTGGGATTCAGCGTGCAATCGGGCTCCACCAGAGCGACCACCGGGGTGATGCTGAACCCGGTGCCCGTCCTGTACGTTGCCAGTTCCCCCAGCACCTCCACATACCGCCCCTCCAGGCCGACCTCCTCCCAGGCCTCGCGCAGCGCTGTGGCGGCAGGGTTGGCATCTTCCGGGTCGGCGCTGCCGCCGGGAAAGGCCACCTGGCCGGAGTGCGTGGACAGGTGCACGGTGCGCTCGGTGAGCAGCACCGTCGCGCGCTCGCGCATCACGATCGGGATCAGCACGGCGGCATGGCGCAACGGTCGTTCGGTGAAGGCACGCTCATGCACGACCTCTGGCACCCATGCCGGCGCCGAGGCGAAGCGCAGCCGCAGCGCTTGCGCCGTTTGCGCCGCAGCAGGAACGCGGGGGAGATGGGCGTCCACCCCCAGCACGGGCACGTGGCGCGGATCGAACTGCGGCAGCGAAGACAGCGGAGCGATCACCGAAGGCATGGAAGGTGAAGGAGGCGAAGAATCTGGCGGCGTCATTGGAGTGGGCCTGGTCGGCCAAGCGGCCAAAGAAAAAGCCGCTACGGCTTGCGCTGTAGCGGCTTCGGGGCAGTGCGCAAGGCGCCTTATGCGGCTGCGACCGGCGCGGCCTTGACACGCGAAGGCAGCTTTTCCTTGATACGTGCCGACTTGCCGCTGCGTTCACGCAGGTAGTACAGCTTGGCACGGCGCACGTCGCCACGGCGCTTGACTTCGATGTTGGCGATCAGGGGGCTGTACGTCTGGAACGTACGCTCCACGCCTTCGCCGCTGGAGATCTTGCGCACCGTGAAGCCGCTGTTCAGGCCGCGATTGCGCTTGGCAATCACCACGCCTTCGTAGGCCTGCACGCGCTTGCGGGTACCTTCCACCACGTTCACGCTCACGATGACCGTGTCGCCAGGGGCGAATTCGGGAATGGTCTTGTTCAAGCGGGCGATTTCTTCCTGCTCGAGAGTCTGGATCAGATTCATGTTTGCATCCAACGATCATGTCCGCGCCAAGATTGGCAAGCGTCGGGATTGACGTGGGGTGCTTTCGCAGCAAAGGCGAAAGCGGCCGGCCAGAGGATCGAAAAGCCCGCGATTATAGCAACTTGCCGTCCTTTGCCAAAACGGCCTCGTCCGCCTTGCCCAAAAGCCCCTGTGCGCGCGCCGCGTCGATGAGTTCGGGACGGTGCTTCGCGGTGATCGACAGGCGCTGATCCCGGCGCCAGCGCTCGATCTGCACATGGTGGCCGGAGAGCAGCGGTGCAGGAACCCGCAGGCCCTCCCACTCTTCGGGCCGGGTGTAGTGGGGGCAGTCCAACAAGCCGTCGAGCGCTTCGTTGAAGCTGTCGAACTGATGGCTCCCCTCATCGTTCAGCACGCCCGGCTGCAGGCGTGCCACGGCGTCCAGCATGGCCATGGCCGGGATCTCGCCGCCCGACAGAACGAAATCGCCCAGGCTGAGCTGCATCTGCACGTGCGCGTCGATGAAGCGCTGGTCGATGCCCTCATACCGCCCGCACAGCAAAATGGCGCCCGCGCTGCCGGACCAGCGCGTCACGCCCGCGTGATCGAGCACCTGCCCGATCGGCGAAAACAGCACCACCGGGGCCGCCTGCCCCGCCGCCTCGGCCCGGTCGGCCCGGATGGCCGCCAGGCACCGCGACAGGGGCTCAGCCATCATCACCATGCCGGGGCCGCCCCCGAAGGGCCGATCGTCCACCCGGCGGTAGTTGCCTTCGGCGTGATCACGCGGGTTCCACAGTCGCACCTCGACCTGGCCCGACGCATACGCGCGCCGCGTCACCCCGCTGGCCAGAAACGGCGCGAACAGCTCGGGAAACAGGGTGATGACGTCGAAACGCATGGGCAGAGGGGGCCAGGGCCGCCGAAGGAATGACGGCGCGGCCGTCCTTCAATCGGTCGGTCGATCCATCAGTAGTCGGGTTGCCAATCGACCGTGATGCAGCGCTCGGCCAGCTCCACCTTGTCGACGAAGGCCGAGACGAAGGGAATCATGCGCTCCTGCGCCTTGCCCTCGTGTTCGTAGGCCAGCACCAGCGTGGTCTGCGGGCCGGTGGAGAGCAGCTCGCGCACCGTGCCGAGGTCCACGCCCTCGCGGTTGACGACCGCCAGGCCGATCAGGTCGACCCAGTAGTACTCGTCCTCGGCGGCGGTGGGAAAGCTCGAGCGGGGCACGAAGATGCGCGCGCCGCGCAGCGCCTCGGCCGCATCGCGATCGTCCACGCCCTGGGCGGTGGCGACCACCGTATCAGAATGCTCCCGCGCCTGCTTCACCGCCAGCACCACCGTGCCTTCGAAGAAGCTCTTCGCGCCTTTTTTCGCTGGGCTGCAGAAACCAGCGCTTGGAAGAAAACAGCGCTTCCGGATCGGCGCTGTAAGGCAGCACCTTGAACCAGCCCTTCACACCCCAGGCATCGGCAATGCGGCCGATCTCCACCGCATCGGACGGCAATTCGGCAGGCTCAAGAACGGGCAGATTGGGCATGGTGTGCAACGGGGTTTCGGAAATGAAAAAAGGCGGGGCCCGTCAGAAAAACCAACGGAACCCGCCTTTTGTCCGGAGGACGCGGATCAGGCAGCCTTCTTGGCGGCCTGCTTGATCAGACGGTCCACGGTGGGCGACGACTGGGCGCCGACGCTCTTCCAGTAGGTCAGACGGTCTTGCGCAATGCGCAGACCTTCTTCGCTTTCCTTGGCCGTGGGGTTGTAGAAACCCAGGCGCTCGATGAATCGGCCATCGCGGCGCACACGCTTGTCGGCCACGACGATGTTGAAAAACGGACGACCTTTGGAGCCGCCGCGGGAGAGTCGAATAACGACCATAATGAATCCTTCGGGTGGTCGCAGCGTAAAGCTGCATGGTTTTTTGCTGCGTTTGAGACACGCGACATGGCCACCCGGCCAGCGACACGCTGCAAAGCCCGCGATTATAGCCACTTCACCCCACATGCCCACCATCCGCGACAGCCGCAGCGAAGATATCGCTGCCATCACCGCCATTTACCAACACCACGTCCTGCACGGCACCGGCACCTTCGAGGTGGACCCACCGACCGAAACCGACATGGCCGCCCGCCGCGCCGACGTGCTGGCCCGGGGCCTGCCCTACATCGTGGCGGAAAAGGATGGCCAGGTTCTCGGCTTCGCCTACGCCAACTGGTTCAAGCCCCGTCCGGCCTACCGCTTCTCGGCGGAAGACTCCATCTATGTCGCCGACACCGCCCGGGGCACGGGGTTGGGCCGCAAGCTGCTCGATGCGCTGGCGCGGCAGGCGGAGGCGGCGGGGGTGCGCAAGCTGCTCGGCGGTGATCGGCGATTCCGCCAATGCCGGCTCCATCGGGGTGCACCGCGCTGCCGGCTTCACCGAGATCGGCGTGATGCGCTCGGTGGGCTGGAAGTTCGGCGCCTGGCGCGACATCGTGCTGATGGAAAAGACCCTGGGCGCGGGCGACACCACGTCGCCGGAATGAGTCCCTCATGAAGAACAAGACCGTCGCCGCCTGGCTGGCCTTCGTCGGAGGGCCCCTGGGGCTGCACCGCTTCTATCTGCACGGCCTGTCGGACATGCTGGGCTGGCTCCTGCCCATTCCCACGGCGCTGGGCATCTACGGCATCCAGCGCGTGCAGGCGATGGGGCAGGACGACCACGCCAGCTGGCTGCTCATCCCGCTGCTGGGCTTCACCATCGCGGGCTGCGCGCTGCGCGCCATCCTCTACGGACTGATGACGCCCGAGCAATGGAACGCCCGCTTCAACCCGGCCGCGGCACCGGACGCCGCTCCGGGTCGCACGCACTGGTTCACGATCTTCGCCATCGCCCTGTCGCTCTTGGTGGGCACCGCGGTGCTGATGGCAAGCTTGGCCTTCAGCTTCCAGCGCTACTTCGAATACCAGATCGAAGAGGCCCGCAAGATCTCCCAGTGAAGGCATTGGGCATTGAATGTGCCCAACGCCCTAGAAAATCATGCGGTGGTAGCTATCAAAAAAATAGCATCCACCCCTGGATCGCGGTCAGTAGAGCTGCAGACTGACCCAGTAGGCGATGGCCGCCACGAACGCGCTGGCCGGAATCGTCAGGATCCACGCCCAGACGATGTTGCCCGCCACGCCCCAGCGCACGGCGCTGGCGCGCTGGGTGGAGCCCACGCCGACGATGGCGCCCGTGATGGTGTGGGTGGTGGACACCGGAATGCCCAGCGCCGTGGCGACGAACAGCGTCATCGCCCCGCCTGTCTCGGCACAGAACCCGCCCACGGGCTTGAGCTTGGTGATTCGCTGGCCCATGGTCTTGACGATGCGCCAGCCGCCGAACATGGTGCCCAGGCCGATGGCCAGGTAGCACGACACGATGGTCCAAGTGGGCGGCGAGGCGTCGGATGCCGACGCGTAGCCCGTGGCGATCAGCAGCAGCCAGATGATGCCGATGGTCTTTTGCGCATCGTTGCCGCCATGGCCCAGGCTGTACGCGCCCGCGGACAGCAGCTGCAGCCGGCGGAACCACTTGTCCACCTTGTTCGGGCGCGCGCGGCGGAAGATCCACGCCACCGCCACCATCATCAGCGAGCCCAGCAGAAAGCCGAGCAGCGGCGAGACGAAGATGAACGCCACCGTCTTCAGGATGCCGGCCGAGATCAGCGCCCCCGCGCCCGCCTTGGCGATGACCGCGCCCACGATGCCACCGATCAGCGCGTGCGACGAGCTGCTCGGAATGCCGTAGTACCAGGTGATGACGTTCCAGGTGATGGCGCCCACCAGGGCCCCGAAGATCACGTGCGTGTCCACCACGCCGGGCTGCACGATGCCCTTGCCGATGGTGGCGGCCACGCTCAGGTGGAAGATGAAGATGGCGATGACGTTGAAGAACGCGGCGAAGAGGACGGCCTGCGTCGGCTTGAGCACCCCGGTGGAGACCACGGTGGCAATCGAATTGGCGGCGTCGTGAAACCCGTTCATGAAGTCGAACAGGATGGCCAGCGCCACCAGCAGCATCACGACCCACAGGGCGGTTTGGACGGTTTCCATGCGTAGAGAGCTTGTATTTCTTCTGGCAGGCCGGGATCAGGAGTTCTCGAGGATGATGCCCTCGATGTGGTTCGCCACGTCTTCGCACTTGTCGGTGATCGTCTCGAGCAGTTCGTAGATCGCCTTGAGCTTGAGCACCTCGCGCACGTCGGGCTCTTCGCGGAACAGTTTGCTCATGGCGCTGCGCATCACGCGGTCGGCGTCGCCCTCCAGGCGGTCGATTTCCTCGCAGGTCTTGAGCGCGGCTTCGGCCACGGCCGGATCGGCGATCTTCTCCAGCAGCTTGACCGCGTCGCGCACGCGTTCGCAGCACTTGAGGCTGATGTCGGTCAGGCGGGTGATCTCTTCGGTCATGTGGCGCACGTCGTACAGCGCCATGGTTTCGGCCGAGTCCTGGATCAGGTCGGCCACGTCGTCCATCGTGTTGATGAGCGAATGGATCTGCTCGCGGTCGATGGGGGTGATGAAGGTCTTGTGCAGCGAGCGGTTGACCTCGTGGGTCACGCGGTCGGCGGCGCGCTCGGCGTTGTCCACGTCCTGGTTGTACTTGTCGCGCAGGTGGGGATCGTTGTAGTTGGCCACCAACTGCGAAAACGCGCGGGCGGCCTCGACGATGCGGTCAGCATGCTGATTGAACATCTCGAAAAAATTGCCCTCGCGGGGCAACAGCTTTCCAAAAAAACATGCGGACTCCTGAACAGACGGACCCATCGCCCACGGTCGCCACGGATGTGACAGGACGATGACACTTTTGCGAAAGGCGCGAGTTTAACCGCGCCGTTTGCATGCACTCCGGCCCATCGTGTGCCGACGGGCGGCGGCGGGCGTGTCAGGCAACTCCTACAAACATCGCGCCGCGCTGCCCACATGACCCTGGCGAGGCGCGGCTTACATTGAATCGGCAGTCTTTGATCCGCCCTCTTTCAGACGCTCAGACGCAACCGCCTCTTTCATCGCCATGCCAAAGGATTTCCCCATGAAACACACGCTTCGCGTTCTTCCGTGCGTTCTCGCGCTTGCGTTCGGTGCCGTCAGCGCCCACGCGCAGACGGCCAACCGCGCCTCCAACCGCGACTCGTTCATTCCCAGCACGCAGCAAGGCTACGTCGGCCTGAGCGGCGGCCAGTCCAAATACGATCTGCGCAGCGGCACGGGCGGCTTCGCGTTCGACGACAACGACACCGCCTGGAAAATCTACACCGGCGGCTATTTCAACCAGAACTTCGGCATCGAGTTCGGCTATCTGAACTTCGGCAACGCCACCCGCGTGGGCGGCGAGACCAAGGCGCAGGGCCTGAACCTCAGCCTGGTCGGCCGCCTGCCGCTCAGCGAGCAGTTCGACGTGTTCGGCAAGGTCGGTACCACCTACGGCCGCACCAAGACCTCGGGCAACCCCGGTTTCGGCGTGACGACCGGCGACGACAACGGCTTCGGACTCTCGTATGGCGCCGGCGTGCGCTGGGCGTTCAACCCGCAGTGGGCGGCCGTGGTCGAATGGGAGCGCCACCGCCTGAACTTCGCCGACGGCAAGTCCGATGTGGACATGACCACGGTGGGCGTGCAGTACCGCTACTGAGCGCGCAAGTACGCACGCGTACCCCCAACAAAAAGGGCCCTTCGCAGGGCCCTTTTTTCGTGCGCTTCACGCGCTTTCATCCCGATCCCAGACGCCGGCCTTCTTGCGCCGGCTGGCGGCGCGTGGAGGCAACGGGAGACGGGCTCACTCGCCCAGGTAGGCGGCGCGCACGCGCGGGTCGCTCAGCAGTTGCTGGCCGGGGCCCGTCATGGTGATGAGGCCCGACTCCATCACGTAGCCACGGTCGGCCAGTGCCAGCGCGCGGCTGGCGTTCTGCTCCACCAAGACGATGGTCACGCCCAGGGCGTACACGTCGCGCACCACCTCGAAGATCTTGTCCACCATGATGGGCGACAGGCCCATGGAGGGCTCGTCCAGCAGCAGCACCTTGGGCTGGCTCATCAGCGCGCGGCCCATGGCCAGCATCTGCTGTTCGCCGCCCGACATGGTGCCGGCCAGTTGGTCCTTGCGCTCGCGCAGGCGCGGGAAGATGGTGAACATCTTCTCGATGTCGGCCGCGATGCCGGCCTTGTCGTTGCGGATGTAGGCGCCCATCTGCAGGTTCTCGGTGATGGTCATGCGCGCGAACACGCCCCGGCCTTCCGGCACCATCACGAGACCCTTCTTCACCAGGTCCCAGGCGCCCTGCCCCCGGATGCTCTTGCCCAGGTACTCGATGTCGCCATCGGCGAACGGCAGCGTGCCCGTGATGGCCTTCATGGTGGTCGTCTTGCCGGCGCCGTTGGAGCCGATCAGCGACACCAGCTCTCCCTCGCGCACCTCGAAGTCCACACCCTTCACGGCCTGGATACCGCCGTATGCCACCTTCAGGCCCGAGACCTTGAGCAACACGTTGTTGGATTTTTCGGCCATTCTCAATGTCCTCCGGTGCCCAGGTAGGCCTCAATCACTTTTTCGTTCTTCTGCACGGTGGCAGGCGTGCCTTCGGCGATCTGCTTGCCGTAGTCGAGCACCGTGACGCGGTCGCACAGGCCCATCACCAGCTTCACGTCGTGCTCGATGAGCAAGATGGTGCGGTTGTCGTTGCGGATGCGGTCGATCAGCTCGCGCAGCTGCACCTTCTCGGTCGCGTTCATGCCGGCGGCCGGCTCGTCGAGCGCGATCAGTTGCGGGTCGGTGGCCAGGGCGCGGGCGATCTCCAGGCGGCGCTGGTCGCCGTAGCTCAGGGTGCGCGCCTTGTAGTCGGCGAACTTGCCGATGCCCACGTAGTCGAGCAGCTCCTGCGCCCGGCGGGCGATCGCGGCCTCTTCTTCCTTGAAGCCCTTGGTGCGCAGCACGGCGCCCAGCAGCCCCGACTTGGTGCGGATGTGCCGCCCCACCATCACGTTCTCCAGCGCCGTCATTTCGGCGAAGAGGCGGATGTTCTGGAACGTGCGGGCGATGCCCGCCTTGGCCACTTCGTGCACGGCCGTGGGCTGGTAGGGCTTGCCTGCCAGCTCGAAGCTGCCGCTGTCGGGCGTATAAAGCCCGGTGATCACGTTGAAGAACGTGGTCTTGCCGGCGCCGTTGGGACCGATCAGGCCGTAGACCTGACCCCGTTCAATGGTGATGCCGACGTCGGACAGGGCTTGCAAGCCGCCGAAGCGCTTGGAAATGCCGGCGACCTTCAGCACCACATCGTTGGATTTCTCTGCCATTTCTAACTTTCAGTGCTGTTCAGGTCTTTTGCGTCAGGCTCTTGCCATGGTCGGGCGCGGGCCACAGGCCGCGGGGACGCAGCAGCATGATGATGATCATGGCCAGCGCGATCAGCAGCTGGCGCAGGATGGCGGAGTCGAGGCGGCCGTCCGTCATGGCCTGCAGCGGACCGGCCACGTAGCGCAGCACTTCCGGCAGGGCCGACAGGAGCACGGCGCCCAGGATCACGCCGGGGATGTGGCCGATGCCGCCCAGCACCACCATGGCGACGATCATGACCGACTCCATCAGGCTGAACGATTCGGGCGACACGAAGCCCTGGAAGGCACCGAACATGGCGCCGGACACGCCGCCGAACGAAGCGCCCATGCCGAAGGCCAGCAGCTTCATGTTGCGGGTGTTGATGCCCATGGCCTTGGCGGCGATCTCGTCTTCGCGGATGGCCATCCAGGCGCGGCCGATGCGCGAGTCCTGCAGGCGATAGCAGATGATGACGCTCAGCACCACCAGCACCAGGAACAGGTAGTAATACAGCGTGACCGACGAGATGTCGAACCCGAACACTTCCAGGCGCTTGCCCAGGTCCAGCCCGAACACCTTCACCGAATCGATCTGCCCGATGCCCTTGGGGCCGTTGGTCAGGTTGACGGGGTGGTCCAGGTTGTTCAGGAAGATGCGGATGATCTCGCCGAAACCCAGCGTCACGATGGCCAGGTAGTCCCCGCGCAGCTTGAGCGTGGGGGCCCCGAGCACCGCCCCGAAGATCGCGGCCACCAGCGCCGCGAGCGGTATGACCAGCCACAGTGACGTGTGCAGCCCGTTGGGGGAACATGGCCGCGAACGACGCGAAGGTCTCCGACAGGTGGGGCGATGCCATCAGTGCGAACAGGTAGGCGCCCACGGCGTAGAACGCCACGTAACCCAGGTCCAGCAGGCCGGCGTAGCCCACCACGATGTTCAGGCCCAGGGCCAGCAGCACGTAGAGCAGCGCCAGGTCGGCGATGCGCACCCAGGCGTTGCCGAAATACTGCAGCATGAAAGGAAGCAGCAGCAGCGCGATGCCGCCGACGATCCACTGTGCGGTTTTGTTTTGCTTCATGACAATGGGTTCCTCAGGCGCGATCGGCCACACGCTCGCCCAGCAGGCCCGAGGGGCGCAGCGTGAGGATGATGATGAGCACGATGAATGCAAAGATGTCGGTGTAGTGGCTGCCCAGCAGGCCGCCTGTGAGGGTGCCGATGTAGCCCGAGCCGATGGCCTCGATCAGGCCGAGCAGGATGCCGCCCACCACCGCGCCGGCCAGGTTGCCGATGCCGCCGAACACCGCGGCCGTGAAGGCCTTGAGGCCGGGCAGAAAGCCCATGGTGTGCTGCGCGGTGCCGTAGTTGGAGGCATACATGATGCCGGCGATGGCCGCCAGGATGGCGCCGATGATGAAGGTCGCCGAGATCACCATGTCGGGTTTCACGCCCATCAGGGAGGCCACGCGGGGGTTTTCCGCGGTGGCGCGCATGGCGCGGCCGAGCTTGGTGTAGTTCACCAGATACACCAGCGAAGCCAGTGCGACCACCGTCACGCTCAGGATCAGCACCTGGGTGGAGGTGATCACCGCGCCGCCGACCTGGAACGGGGTCGTGGGCAGCAGGGTGGGATACGGCTTGTAGTTCGGCTTCCAGATGATCATGGCCAGCGTCTGCAGCAGGATCGACATCCCGATGGCGGTGATCAGGGGCGCCAGGCGCGGACTGCTGCGCAGCGGCTTGTAGGCGACCTTTTCGATGACGAAGTTCAGCGCCGCGGCGACAACGCAGGCGATCAGGGTGGCCAGGAGAAGGATGATCCAGCCCGGTGCCCCGGGCATGGCCTCTTGCATCAGGCCAATGCAACTCCAACTGGTGAGAGCGCCGATCATCAGCACTTCCCCATGGGCAAAATTAATCAGCTGAATAATGCCGTACACCATCGTGTAGCCCAAGGCTATCAAGGCGTACATGCTGCCGAGAACCAGACCGTTGATGATCTGCTGCAGCAAGATGTCCATAAAAAAAAGTCCTTCGTGTTTGTAACGCGCGCACTTCGCAAGCCAAGATCGGCAGTGCCTTGTGAGCCCCCAATGCCACCTAGCAAAAAACCCGCCAGGAGCAAAGCTGTGCGGGTTTGGTGGACGGGATTGTAGCCAGTCGAAACCGTGCGCCTTTAGCACGTTTGGCGGGGTTTTCCCTTGGACTCGCGCGCCATCAGCGGGGCGACGTCACCATTAGCCGGGGTGATGCAGCCGAGGGATTGACCCGGGTGGCTTATACGGTTCAGTAGCCGCCAACCACCCCGCCCGAGGGGGCGGCCGGTGGGCCGGGCGGAGATGCTGCCCGGTGAGGGACCGGGGGGGCGCAGCCTCGCAGCGCCCTCCCGTTCCCCCTCAATCCTTGGCCGCGTCCTGGTCCAGCTGGCGCAACTGGGCCAGCTTGTCGGCGATCTTGGCCTCCAGCCCGCGGGGCACCGGCTGGTACCAGCGGGGCTCGGGCATGTCCTCGGGCAGGTAGGTCTCGCCCGCCGCGTAGCCGCCGGGCTCGTCGTGGGCGTAGCGGTAGGCCTTGCCGTGGCCCAGCTCCTTCATCAGCTTGGTGGGCGCGTTGCGCAGGTGGTTGGGCACCTCGCGCGACTTGTCCTTCTTGATGAACGCCTTGGCCTGGTTGTAGGCCATGTAGCCGGCGTTGCTCTTGGCCGCCACGGCCAGGTAGATCACGGCCTGGGCCAGCGCCAGTTCACCCTCGGGCGAGCCCAGGCGCTCGTAGGTGAGCGCCGCGTCGTTGGCGATCTGCATGGCGCGCGGATCGGCCAGGCCGATGTCCTCCCAGGCCATGCGCACGATGCGGCGCGCGAGGTATTTCGCATCCGCGCCGCCGTCCAGCATGCGGCTGAGCCAGTACAGCGCCGCGTCGGGGTGCGATCCACGCACGGATTTGTGCAGCGCCGAGATCTGGTCGTAGAAGTTGTCGCCGCCCTTGTCGAAGCGGCGCGCGTTGAGGGTGAGCGCGCTCTCCAGGAAAGCGGCGTCCACCTGCTGCACCCCGGCGGCGCGCGCGGCGGTGTCGGTCTGCTCGACCAGGTTGAGCAGGCGCCGCGCATCACCGTCGGCATAGCCCACGAGCGTGTCCACCGCCGCGTCGTCCAGCTGCAGGTGGGTGAGCACCTTGTCCTGCGCCCGGCACACGAGCTGCTTCAGTTCGTCGTCGGTCAGCACCTGCAGCACATACACCTGGGCACGCGAGAGCAGCGCCGAATTGACTTCGAACGACGGGTTTTCGGTGGTCGCGCCCACGAAGGTCACCAGGCCCGACTCCACGAACGGCAGCAGGCCGTCCTGTTGGCTCTTGTTGAAGCGGTGGATCTCGTCCACGAACAGGATGGTCTTCTTGCCCAGCGCCAGATTGTGTTCGGCCTGCTCCATCGAGGCGCGGATTTCCTTCACGCCCGAGAACACCGCCGACAGAGCGATGAACTCATAGCCGAACGCGCTCGCCGTGAGCCGCGCCAGCGTGGTCTTGCCCACGCCGGGCGGACCCCAGAGGATCATCGAATGCGGCTTGCCCGACTCGAACGCCAGCCGCAGCGGCCGGCCTGCACCGATCAGGTGCGACTGGCCGATGACCTCGTCCAGGCTGGCCGGGCGCAGGGCCTCCGCGAGCGGCGCGGTGGGGGCGGAGGAAAAGAGATCGGCCATGGGCTTGGGGGTCAATGGGTAGGCTCAATGAAGAAGTAGTGAACGCGATGGGAGCAAAAGATCCAGGGCCAACGCCAACGGGCCAGGCACCGGGTGACGCGGGAGGACGCTCGGCAGGCAGGCAGCACGGCACCGCGACGCCCGATTATTCTCCGTCCCCCTGCGGGGCGCTTCGCCCCCCTGGGCCTGCGGGAATTTCCCGCACAATGCCGCGGCGCCCGTTCCGATTCGAAAACCCAAGGAGGAGATCCCCCATGTCCATCGCCGCCAATGCCGTCGTCGCCCTGATCGCCCTGCTCCACGTCTACATCCTGGTGCTGGAGATGTTCCTGTGGGACAAGCCCGCTGGCCTGCGCGCCTTCGGGCAGAGCGCGGAACGGGCCGCCGCCACCAAGGTGCTGGCGGCCAACCAGGGGCTCTACAACGGCTTTCTCGCGGCGGGCCTGTTCTGGGGCCTGTGGCTGGGCGGGGCCGGCCTGGGCGTGAAGGTGTTCTTCCTGCTGTGCGTGCTGGTGGCTGGCGTGTTCGGCGCCGCCACGGCGTCCCGCAAGATCCTGTTCATCCAGGCCATTCCGGCCGCCGTGGGCCTGGCCCTGGTGCTGCTGGCCTGATCCGGCGCGCTGCGGCGCCAGGGCACATGCCATGTATCAAAATGGCCGCCAGCGCAATCAGTACTAGGGCATTACGCTACAAATACGATAGCAAAAAGACTTTTAACCGATCACTGCTTGACCACGTCCGCGCCCGCTGGCGGCTTGAAGTCGAACGTCGAGGCCGGCAGCGAGGCGCTCGACTGCACGTTGGTGAAGCGGATGGCCGAGCGCTGACCGAAGCTGTCCAGGATGTCGAGCGCCGCGAGCCGTTCGCCCTGGAAGCCCACGCGCACGCTCTTGAGCTGCCCGTCCTTGGCCTTCGGCGTGGCCAGCACCCACTGCAGTCCGTCCTGCTCGGGCTGCGACTCCAGAGCGAAGTCGGCGCGCAGCGCCTGCAGGTCGGGCGCCGAGGCCAGCAGCGCTGCCGGCGTGGTGCCCAGGGCCTGGGCCTGCGCGCGCTGGGTGACCTGGTTCAGGTCGGCGTCGTAGAGCCACAGCGTCTTGCCGTCGGCCACGATGGTCTGCTCGAACGGCTTTTGGTAGGTGAAGCGAAAACGCCCGGGGCGCTGGAATTCGAAGGTGCCGCTGGACGTCTTGGTCCGCGCCGCCTCGCCGTCCTTCGGGGGGGCGGTGACGGTCTGCGTGAAATCGGCACGGCCGGCGGCCGCACCCTTCATGAAGGACTCGAGGCTTTTGAGGCCGTCGGCGCTGGCGCACTGGGCAGCGGCCGCGATCAGTGCGGTGAGGATGATTTTTTTCATGGGTTCTCGGTATCTGAGGCCGGGTGCCGGCTTTTCCAGGGCCGCCGGCTCATTCGCCGCCGCGGGCAGGCACCAGCACTTCGCGCTGGCCGCTGGTGGTGAGGCCGCTCACGAGGCCCGCCTTCTCCATGTCTTCGAGCAGGCGGGCGGAGCGGTTGTAGCCGATGCGCAGCTTGCGCTGCACATACGAAATGCTGGCCTTGCGGTCCTTGAGCACCACTTCCACGGCCTGGTCGTACATGGGGTCCTTCTCGCCGCTGCCTCCGTCCCCGTCGCCCAGCGGGCCGTCGTCGCCATCGACCGTGCCGCCCTCCAGCACGCCCTCGATGTAGTCGGGCTCGCCCTGGCTCTTGAGGTAGCTCACCACGCGGTGCACCTCTTCGTCGGACACGAAGGCGCCGTGCACGCGCACGGGCAGGCCGGTGCCGCTGGCCATGTAGAGCATGTCGCCCATGCCCAGCAGGGCCTCGGCGCCCATCTGGTCCAGGATGGTGCGGCTGTCGATCTTGCTGCTCACCTGGAAGGCGATGCGCGTCGGAATGTTGGCCTTGATCAGCCCGGTGATCACGTCCACGCTGGGGCGCTGCGTGGCCAGGATGAGGTGGATGCCGGCTGCGCGCGCCTTTTGCGCCAGGCGGGCGATCAGCTCTTCGATCTTCTTGCCGACCACCATCATCAGGTCGGCCAGTTCGTCGATGACCACCACGATGTGCGGCAGGCGCTGCAGCGGCTCGGGCTCTTCGGGCGTGAGGCTGAACGGGTTGTAGATGAACTCCTCGCGCGCCTTGGCCTCGTCGATCTTCACGTTGTAGCCGGCCAGGTTGCGCACGCCCAGCTTGCTCATGAGCTTGTAGCGGCGCTCCATCTCGGCCACGCACCAGTTCAGGCCGTGGGCGGCCTGCTTCATGTCGGTGACCACGGGCGCCAGCAGGTGCGGAATGCCTTCGTACACCGACATTTCCAGCATCTTGGGGTCGATCATCAGCAGGCGCACATCGCGCGCCTCGGCCTTGTAGAGCAGCGATAGGATCATGGCGTTGATCCCCACCGACTTGCCCGAGCCGGTGGTGCCGGCCACCAGCACATGCGGCATCTTGGCCAGGTCGGCCACCACGGGGTTGCCCACGATGTCCTTGCCCAGGCCCATGGTGAGCATGCTCTTGCCCTCGTGGTAGACGTGCGAGCCGAGGATCTCGGACAGCCGGATCGACTGCCGCTTGGCGTTGGGCAGCTCCAGCGCCATGAAGTTCTTGCCCGGGATCGTCTCGATCACGCGGATGGAGACCAGCGACAGCGAGCGCGCCAGGTCCTTGGCCAGGCCCACGATCTGCGAGCCTTTCACGCCGGTGGCGGGCTCGATCTCGTAGCGGGTGATGACCGGGCCCGGCATGGCGGCGACCACGCGCACTTCCACGCCGAAATCCTTGAGTTTCTTCTCGATGAGGCGGCTGGTCATCTCCAGGGTTTCGGGCGAGACCGTCTCCTGGCGCTGCGCGGGCGGGCCGTCCAGCAGATCGACCTGCGGCAGGCGGCTGTCGGGCATGTCAGTGAACAGGGGCTTTTGGCGTTCCTTCACCACGCGGGCGCTCTGGGGCACGTCGGACAGCACCGGCTCGATGATCTGCACCGGCTGGGGATGGTGCTGCTCGACCTCGTGGCGCTCCTCCAGCACCACCTCTTCGCGTTCGCGCGCGGCGCGCTTGCCCACGGCCACGTCCTTGGCCTTCTCGCGCTTGGCCCGGCCCAGCTGCACCAGCGCATCGATGCGCCCGCCCAGCCGCTCGGCCACGTGGCCCCAGGAGAAGCGGAACACCAGCGCCGCGCCCAGCACCACCAGGATCACGCCCACCAGGCCCGAGCCGGTGAACCCCAGCCACTTCACGCCCGCAGGCCCGGTGAGATAGCCGATCGCACCGCCCGCATGGCCGGGCAACAGGGACTCCAGCCGGTACAGGCGCGACCACTCCAGCCCGGTGCTGGCCGCCATCAACACGATGAGGCCGCCCCAGAACATCGCGCGCCGCACCATCGGGCTGTGCCCATTGGCGCCGGCGTCTTCGCCGCCCCGCATCCATCGCGCCAGGGAAGACAGCCAGGCCCGCACCGCCGCGGCCACGCACCACCAGACCGAAAAGCCCAGCGCGAAATAGCTGCTGTCGGCCAGCCAGGCACCGAAGCGGCCGGCCCAGTTGGCCATCAGCCGGCCGTCGCCCACGCCCGAGGTGGACCAGGCGGCGTCCTGCCCCGAATAGGTCGCCAACGCCAGCAGCCAGAAAACCAGGGCCACGAGACCGAGCACCAGGCTGATCTCGTGGCCGAAACGTGCGGCCCCGCTGCGGGGCGGCGACTTGCCTGCGGAGGCATTGAGGGTATTGAGGGAGTAGGTCATAAACGTGCGCGGCCAAGCTTACCCCATGCGCATTGCGCGGTTTTTGCGCCGGTCGCGGCACCGAGCGCCCCGGTGGAGCGCCCGGCTTTTCATCGCTTCTTACAATGGGCGCGATTGAAAAAGCGGCGCCATCCACCGGTGGCGGCGGGTTGATACTCCGCGGCTGCGGTCCCATCTGCCCATCCAGCCCGGCCGCGGGCGCATACAAACATTTACCTTCCTTCCATGTCCAACACGCAACACGCCAAAGTCCTGATCCTCGGCTCCGGCCCCGCCGGCTACACCGCCGCCGTGTACGCAGCGCGCGCCAACCTGAGCCCCGTGCTCATCACGGGCATCGCCCAGGGCGGCCAGCTGATGACCACGACGGAAGTGGACAACTGGCCGGCGGACGTGCACGGCGTGCAGGGCCCCGACCTGATGCAGCGCTTCCTGGAGCATGCCGAGCGCTTCAAGACGCAGATCGTGTTCGATCACATCAACCAGGTGGACTTCAGCCAGCGGCCGTTCACGCTCAAGGGCGACAGCGGCACCTACACCTGCGACGCGCTCATCCTGGCGACCGGCGCCTCGGCCAAGTACCTGGGCCTGCCGTCCGAGGAGGCCTTCATGGGCCGCGGCGTGTCGGGCTGCGCCACCTGCGACGGCTTCTTCTACCGCGAGCAGGACGTGTGCGTGGTCGGCGGCGGCAACACCGCCGTGGAAGAGGCGCTGTACCTGTCCAACATCGCCCGCAAGGTCACGCTGGTGCACCGCCGCGACCGGTTCAAGGCCGAGCCCATCCTGGTGGACAAGCTCAACGAGAAGGTGGCGGCCGGCAAGATCGAATTGAAGTTGTTCCACACGCTGGACGAGGTGCTGGGCAACGACGGCGGCGTGACGGGCATCCGCGTCAAGAGCACGGTGGACGGCCGCACCGAGGACATCGCGCTGCAGGGCTGCTTCATCGCCATCGGCCACTCGCCCAACACCGCCATCTTCGAAGGCCAGTTGACCATGGAGAACGGCTACATCGTCACGCAGGGCGGCCTCAAGGGCTTCGCCACGCAGACCAGCGTGCCGGGCATCTTCGCCGCAGGCGATGTGCAGGACCATGTGTACCGCCAGGCCATCACCAGCGCGGGCACGGGCTGCATGGCCGCGCTGGATGCGCAGCGCTTTCTCGAACAGGATGGCGTCATCTGAACAAAGCGGGCTATAATCCGCGGCTTTGCTGAAATTGGGCGGGCTTTGCGCCATCCTGGACACGGCAATCGGGTTACCGCCACCCTGAACTGGCGAGGTGAGGCCGACGGCAGGCCTTGCGATCCAAAGCGCTCTTCGCTGGCGATCCGCAGGGCACCCGCTCGAAGGCCGTTGAAAACATTGGAGTGTCCTCATGGCACGCGTATGTGAAGTCACGGGCAAGGGCCCGATGGTCGGGAACAATGTTTCCCACGCCAACAACAAAACCAAGCGCCGGTTCCTGCCGAACCTGCAATACCGCCGTTTCTGGGTCGAGAGCGAAAACCGCTGGGTGCGCCTGCGCATCTCCAACGCCGGCCTGCGTTTGATCGACAAGAACGGTATTGACTCCGTGCTCGCAGACCTGCGTGCACGTGGCCAAGCTTAAGGAGAAGCACCATGGCAAGCAAAGGCGGACGCGACAAGATCAAGCTGGAATCCACTGCGGGTACCGGCCACTTCTACACCACCACCAAGAACAAGAAGACGATGCCCGAGAAGATGCTGATCATGAAATTTGATCCAAAAGCTCGCAAGCACGTCGAATACAAGGAAATGAAGCTGAAGTAATTCAGCCTCAGGCCCCTTCAAAAACCGCCCGGCACCCCGGGCGGTTTTTTTATGCCCGCTTGCGCTGTTCATGATCGCCGGCCGGCGTGCTCCCCATCGGTGCTGCCTCGGCAGCGGGCAGCGCGTCAGGCCGCGCGGCGCAGGGCCGGCTCGGCGCGCTGCTGGGCCATGAGCGTGCCCAGCGCGCGGTAGGCCTCCTCCACCTCGGGCGTGAACGGCATGCCGCAGCTCAGGCGCAGGAAGTTCTCGTAGCGCCCGGTGTTGGAGAACATCGGGCCCGGCGCGATGCGGATGCCGCACTGCAGGGCCTGGTCGTACAGGCGCGTGGTGGAAATGTCGGGGGGCAGCTCCAGCCACAGGCTGATCCCGCCCGGCGGCAAACTCAGGCGCGTGCCCACCGGAAAATACCGCGCCACCGCGCGCGCCGAATGCTCCCGCTGCACACGCAACTGGGTGCGCATGCGGCGCATGTGGCGCTCGTACGCTGGTGAGTCCACGCTGCGCGCGGCCAGCAACTGGGACCAGGTCTGCATGTTGCGCGTGCGGGCGAACTTGAGCATCTGCACCCGGGCCTGCCAGCGCCCGGCGCTCATCCAGCCCTGGCGCAGGCCGGGCGCGAAGCTCTTGCTGAGCGAGGCGCAATAGATCACCTGCCCGGCATCGCCCACCTTGTCCCAGGCCTTGGCCGGCCGCAGTGCGCGGGGCGACTCGACGAACTCGCGGTAGATGTCGTCCTCGACGAGTGCCAGCCCGTATTCCACGCACAGCGCCACCAGGCGTTCCTTGTGCGCATCGGGCATCACGCTGCCCTGGGGCATCTGCAGGTGGGGCACCACCACCACGCCCTTCAAGCGTGGCTCGTTGCGCGCCGCCAGTTCCAGCGCCTCCAGCGAAATGCCGGTGTGCGGGCTGCAGGGAATCTCCAGCGCCTTCAGGCCGCGCACCTGGATGGCCTGCAGGATGCCGAAGAACGTCGGCGACTCCACCGCGATCACGTCGCCCGGCTCGGCGATGGCATCCAGCGCCAGCGTGACCGCCTCCGAATTGCCATGGGTGGCACCGATGTCGGAGGGCGCCAGGCACACTCCGAACGTGAGCGCATGGCGGGCCATCGCCTGCTGGAACTCCACGTGGGTGGTGGGCGCCGAGGGCCCATAGACGAGGATGTCGGGCTGCTCGCGCAGCAGGCTTTGCGCCAGCCGGTTCAGCGCCCGGGCATCGAACAGGCTGGGCGCCGGCATGGCGCTGCCCAGGTCCAGCGGCACCCGGCCGGCGCGGCGCGCCTTTTCCAGGAACATGGAGATGCGCTCGTTGATGCCGGCGAACACGCTCGGGTCGTCCGGCAGCGGCTCCAGCAATTCGGGCTCGCGCGCGCCGGGCAGCGCCATGCCGCCGGGCTCGCGCACGAAGTAGCCCACGCGCTCGCGGGCCTCCACGCTGCCCTGGGATTCGAGGTGCCGCAGCACCTGCAGCGCGGTCGTCAGGCTCACCTGGTGGCGCTGGCACAGCTCTCGCACCGACGGCATGCGCATGCCCGGCTGCAAACTGCCGGCGGCGATCGCCTGCTCGTACAGGGCCGCCAGCTGGCGGTACAGGGGGGTGGTCTCTCGGGGATCGGCAGGGCGGGACATGGCAGGCATCGGAAGAACCCGCGCGCCAGGCCCCGCGCGCGGCAAGCGGGAATCCCATCATGCCCCGGCACGGTGCACCGGAACAGATACAGGATGGAACATGGCGAACCATAACAGCCCCCTGCCGATCGCGGCTGTTCTACCTGCCGCCGGTGGCGCTTGTACCTGCCCCAAAAGGCCGGCTTTTCTTACGCTGGAGCCCTCATCCGAAGGAGTCCGCCATGACGCAAGCCCCCCGCCCGACCGCCACTGCCACCACCGCCGCCCCCCCCCTGCGCCTTGTTCTGGACATCGCACCGGGGCAGCACGTGCTGGCCTGCCTGCCCCCGGCCAGCACGCTCCGGGCGCTGGAGGGCGACATCGCCCTGGGCTTCGGCCCGCTGGTCTGCGGGCAGGTGCTGCATGGGGGCCAGCAGACGCTGGTGGCCGGGCAGGCACTCACCCAGAACGGCGGTGCTCCCACCGCCTGGGTCCGCCTGGGCAACCCGGGCCGCCGGCCGGTGCGCGCTGTCTTGATCGAAGCGGTGCCGCAGCCCGGCGCCCTGGCGCAGGCCTGGGGATGGATGAAGGCCCGGTGGCATGCTGCCGCAGCCAGCGGAGCGCGGGCGACCGGCGAGGTCGGCGCAGCGCACTGAGCCGCAGCCGACACGGGTCGGCCCTGGGACGCCGAAGCGTTGTCGACCCGGCAGTCCCTGAGGGTCAGACCTGCGCCGCGCGCAGCCGCAGCGAAAACTCGCGCAGGGCCGCCACGCCGCTTTCCTCGGCGCGGTGGCACCAGGCCTGCAGGTCGGCCGTGAGCTGCTCGCGCGACTGCGACGTGTTCAGCCACAGCTGGCGCAGTTCTTCGCGCATGGTCATCATCTTGTCGAGCACCGGATGGGCAGCGCGGGCCTGGGCCAGGTGCGGCTTGGCGCGGGCGGGCACCTTCTCGGCATCGCGGTGGGCCCAGCGGCGCGCGGCGCGCAGCACGGAAACATCGGCCTTGCGGGCCTTGAGCGCCGCCAACTCCTCGCGGCAGGCCTGGCGCACGCCACGGGCGTAGCCGGCCATCACTTCGTAGCGGTTGGCGATCAGCGCCTCCAGCGTGTGCTCGTCGGCCACCGGCTTCACGGCGCCCAGGCGCAGCTTGGGCGGCACCTTCTTGACGGTGGCCCAGCCGACGGCGCGCATCAGGGAGATGTACATCCAGCCGATGTCGAATTCATAGGGCTTGACCGAGAACTTGGCCGCGGTCGGATAGGTGTGGTGGTTGTTGTGCAGCTCTTCGCCGCCGATCACCACGCCCCAGGGCACGAGGTTGGTGCTGGCGTCCTGCGCCTCGAAGTTGCGGTAGCCCCAGAAGTGGCCGATGCCATTGACCACGCCGGCCGCCCAGAAGGGAATCCACAGCATCTGCACGGCCCACACCGTGGCGCCCAGGCCGCCGAACAGCACCAGGTTGATGATGAGCATGAGGCCCACGCCCTGCCAGGCGAACCGGCTGTACACGTTGCGCTCCACCCAGTCGTCGGGCGTGCCGTGGCCGAACTTGCGCACCGTCTCGGCATTGTTCGCCTCGGCGCGGTACAGCTCGGCGCCGCGCCACATCACGGTGTCCAGGCCGCGGGTCTGCGGGCTGTGGGGGTCTTCCTCGGTCTCGCACTTGGCGTGGTGCTTGCGGTGGATGGCCACCCACTCGCGGGTCACCATGCCGGTGCCCAGCCACAGCCAGAAGCGGAAGAAGTGCGAGGGCACCGGGCCCAGCTCCACCGAGCGGTGCGCCTGCGCGCGGTGCAAAAAGATGGTCACCGCCGCGATGGTGATGTGCGTGGTGAACAGCGTGTACAGCACCACCTGCCACCACGACAGGTTCCACAGGCCGTGGCCCAGCCAGTCGATGGCGGCGTTCAGAACAGCCCAGTCGGGTAACAGCATAGGGAGCCTTCGCTAGCGAACAAGATGAAATCGCGGCCCGTTCAGGGCAGCTGAATGATTTTAGGGGGCGATGCAGGCACGATGCCGTGCATACCCGCAACACCGCCGTTGTCTTGCGGGGGTGTGCGGCACGGCTTTCAGGGCTTGCGCGTCCACACGGCGGCAAAAAAACCGTCGGTCTGGTGCAGATGGGGCCAAAGGCGCAGATAACCAGTGCCCGATTCCCCGCCGCTGCACAGCGCGCCGGCCTGCTCCACCTTGAGCTGGGTGAGCAGCTCGCCTGCATCGGCCGGCACGAAGTCGGGGTGCGCGGCACCGAAGGCCTCCGCGATGGCCTCGTTCTCCTCGGGCAGCACGCTGCAGGTGGCGTACACCAGCCGGCCACCCGGCTTGAGCAGGCGCGCGACGCTGGCGAGGATGGCCGTCTGCTTGGCCACCAGTTCCTGCACCGCCTGGGGGCTCTGGCGCCACTTCAGGTCGGGGTTGCGGCGCAGCGTGCCCAGGCCGGAGCACGGCGCATCCACCAGCACGCGGTCGATTTTGCCGGCCAGGCGCTTGATGCGGTCGTCGCGCTCGTGCGCGATGGCGGCGGGGTGCACGTTCGACAGGCCGCTGCGGGCCAGCCGGGGCTTGAGCGCGTCGAGCCGGTGGGCCGACACGTCGAAGGCATAGAGGCGCCCGGTGTTGCGCATGGCCGCGCCGATGGCCAGCGTCTTGCCGCCGGCACCCGCACAAAAGTCGACCACCATCTCGCCGCGCTTGGCATCGAGCAGCAGCGCGAGCAACTGCGAGCCTTCGTCCTGCACCTCGACGGCGCCGCGCGTGAAGGCATCGAGCTTGGCGAGCGCGGGCTTGCCGTCCACGCGCAGGCCCCAGGGGG
>NZ_BAAJYT010000022.1:0-36648 GCF_057541515.1 Acidovorax sp. KNOB132 | reverse complement strand
ATATGTTGCAGTGCAAATATAGCAGTACAACGCAACCCCTGTATGGCGTGAAAGTACTGACAAACGAGTCACTTATGCGACAAATGGAAACAATTGTCGTGTGACGGCAGGCTGTTTGTTGCTATTAAAATATAGCACCATGCCTAGTGATGATTGCGCTGAGGGCTGTTTTGGTGGTCGGTGCCTGGACGTGTCGTCAGGCCTGTTCTTTCAGCCATGCCTCGAACGCCTCGCGCGAACTGTTGCGCAATGCCCGTCGGAACGTGGTGCGGTCGCCCAGGTAAAGGCAGTGGCGGATGACCGTGTAGGCGTTGAAGCTGCCCTGGGGGTTGTGGTCCTCGAAGTGCTGCTTGTAGCGTTTGACGGTGCCGATGGTGGCGCGCATCAGGGTGTTGAAGCGGGCCCGGGTGATGGTGGGCGACCATGCGCGGATGTCGTCCACGAACAAGTCCACCTTGTGCGGCTCGAAGTCCTGGTCCTTGAAGAAGTGGTTCGCGATCTTGAGGAACGTGAACGCATTGAGCTCGCTGCCCGGCGCCTGCGCCTTCTCGGCGGGGGCCGACTCCAGGTCGGTGTCGTCGTCGGGTTCGGCGGTTTCGTCGGGTGCCTGCCGCAGTTCGGCCTCGGTTGCGTCGCGGATCTGCAGGAACTCGCGGTCGGCCAGCTCGAACAGGGCCGACAGCACGTTGATGCGCCGCTTGAGCTGCCCGGGGATCGATTTCTTGTACTTGATCTTGTGGTCCAGCACGCTCCAGGAGTCTTGGATGATCGTGCGCACCTGCAGCTCGAACGGCTGGTGGGCATAGGCCGCGTGTTCGGCCAGGGCTGCCTGGGTCGGCGTCAGCCGCAGGTCCAGGTGCAGGCCCTTGTAGCCGAAGGAGTCCTCGGTGCTCTCCACCGCCGTCACCTTGTCGGTCACGTCGATCACGTCGAAGTGCGATCGCACGGCCTGCGCCACCTTTTCCAGTTCGTCCTCGTACAGGCACACCACCCGCACGCCGATCAGGTCGGTGATGTAGGGGCGGATTTCGTAGGGGGTGTTGCTTTCCTCCAGCGCCGCGCGGTATTTGCGCGAGAACTTGTTCACGCATTCGCGGCGGTCCTTCACGCGCCCCTCGACCTTGGTGATGTCCAGGTGGGGCGTGCGCGAGAGGATGGCCTGCAGCAGCGCCATATAGGAGGCGCAGGCGTACTGCAGCGCAGGCAGTTCCTGGGCATAGGCGGCTTCGAAGCCTTTTTCTTCCCGGGAGAAATCGAGCGAGGGCATGGGCAAAAAGAAACGGTGCTTGAGGGCGATGGCCTCCACGGCGGGCCACCGTCCGAGCCGCCATCGTAGTCCAACTGCATTGCCCGGGCCCGGTGCCCGGAACGGCGCCGGCCGTGCCGGCCGGATTTACCGCGTGGCCGCCAGTTCGGCCGAGGTGTCCAGGGCGGCCGGGGCGTCGGAAGGCGCGCCGCGCTGCGGCGCCTGCGCGAGGGCCATCACCTCGTGCGCGGGCAGGCCTTTCAGCCGGTGGTCGCTCCACACCTGCCGCCAGCGACGCGCGCCCGGCAGGCCGTGGCGCAGCCCCAGCATGTGGCGGGCGATCGAATACCAGTGGGTGCCATGCAGCGCTGCCTCGCGTGCCATGTAGTCCACCATCGCAGCCTCGACCCCCTCACGCGTGAGGGCGTTGTCGGCGGCGCCGAAGTAGAGCGCGTCCCAGCGCGCGAGCCACCAGGGGTTGTGGTACGCCTCGCGCCCCACCATGGCGCCATCGACCCGGCCCAGCGCATCGGCCACGGCCTCGTCGGTGGCCAGGCCGCCGTTCAAGGCGATGGTGAGGTGCGGAAAATCGGCCTTCAGGCGCTGCACCACGTCGTAGCGCAGCGGCGGGATCTCGCGGTTTTCCTTGGGCGACAGGCCCTTGAGCCAGGCGTTGCGCGCATGGACGATGAACACGTTGCAGCCCGCATCCGCCACGGTGCCGATGAAGTCGCGCACGAAGCCGTAGTCTTCGCTCTGGTCGATGCCGATGCGGTGCTTGACCGTGACCGGCACATCCACCACATCGACCATGGCCTTCACGCCGTCGGCCACCAGTTGCGGCTCGTTCATCAGGCAGGCGCCGAAAGCGCCGCGCTGCACGCGCTCGCTGGGGCAGCCGCAGTTGAGGTTGATCTCGCCGTAACCCCACTGCGCACCCAGCCGCGCGGCCTGGGCCAGATCGGCCGGCTCGCTGCCGCCCAGTTGCAGGGCCACCGGGTGCTCCTCGGCGTTGAAGCGCAGGTGCCTCTCTACGTCGCCATGGATCAGCGCGCCGGTCGTCACCATCTCGGTGTAGAGCAGCGCATGGCGGCTCAGCAGGCGGTGCAGGTAGCGGCAGTGGCGGTCGGTCCAGTCCATCATGGGCGCGACGGACAGGCGCCAGGGACTGTAGGGAGCGGTGGATATGGGCACGGACAGAAAAAGCGGCAGGCAGGGGAGACAGGGCTGGGGGAAGGGCAGGGCGCATTATCCCATCGGACCGGGGAAGACGGATTCAAAGGGAAATGCGCCCATGCCGGCGGATTGATTGCCTGTGTTGCTATGCAATCAGGAGCAAACGGCAGCGCCTTCAGTCGCCTGCGCCCCGCCGGTCGATCTTGCGGCTGAGCACGATGCTGGTCTGCGTCTGGTGCACGCCCTCCAGCTGGCCGATGCGGTCGAGCAGCGCATCGAGCTGTTCATGGCTGGTGCAGCGCAGAAACACGAGGTAGTCGAACGCACCGCTCACGGCCGAGACCTCTTCCACCTCCGGCAGCGCACCGAGCATGCGCAGCACCGCCGGCGAGGCCTTGGGCAGCACGCTCAGGCTGCACCAGGCGCGCACGGCCTGCGCCTGCAGCGGCGCTCCCAGCCGCACGCCGTAGCCGGCCACGATGCCCTCTCGCTCCAGCCGGGCGATGCGCGCGACGACGGTGGTGCGCGCCAGGCCCAGGCGGCGGGCGAGCAGCGCGGTGCTTTCGCGCGCGTTGGCTTGCAGCAGGCTGAGCAGGCGGCGATCGGTGTCGTCCATTTCGGTGGCTATGGCGGGGTCCTTTGGAACAGGGCTGCGAATGCGTCAGTCATTTTCGTCGTTTCGGCGAATGAATGAAGCAAATACGACGTTTTGCACGCTACACATCGACAGCATCGGCGCCTAGCATGGCTGCATCCATCCCTTCGTTGCAACCCCCTTGAGGAGACCGCCATGCCTTCCACCCCATCGACCCATCGCATCGCCATCCTGGGCGCGGGCCACATCGGTTTTGCCATGGCCGTGCTGCTGCAGGAGGTGGGCGAATACCAGATCACCGTGGCCGACCGGGACCCCGAGGCGCTGGCCCGGGTGGCGGCGCTGGGCGTCGGCACCGTGCTGCTGCAGGACGATGGCGCCCTGGAGGCGGCCGTGGCCGGGCAGTTCGCCGTATTGAATGCGTTGCCGTTCCACCGCGCCGTGCCGGTGGCCACGCTGTGCGCCCGCCACGGGGTGCACTACTTCGACCTGACCGAAGACGTGCGCAGCACCCAGGCGATCCGTGCCCTGGCGCAGGACGCCCGCAGCGTGCTGATGCCGCAGTGCGGGCTGGCGCCGGGCTTCATCGGCGTGGTGGGCAACGATCTGGCGCGGCGCTTCGACACGCTGCACGACCTGCGCATGCGTGTGGGCGCGTTGCCGCGCTACCCGCTGGGCGCGCTGCGCTACAACCTGACGTGGAGCACCGAAGGCCTCATCAACGAATACTGCAACCCCTGCGAAGCCATCGTGGACGGCCAGCCTACCACCGTGGCGGCGCTGGACGGACTGGAGACCTTCGCGCTCGACGGGGTGGAATACGAGGCCTTCAACACCTCGGGCGGGCTGGGCACCCTGCCCGAAACCTGGGCCGGCCGGGCCCGCCGCATGGATTACCAGTCGATCCGCTACCCGGGGCACTGCGCCATCCTGAAGCTGCTGCTGAACGACCTGCGCCTGCGCGACCGGCGTGACCTGCTCAAGGACATTTTCGAGGCCGCCATTCCGGCCACCGAGCAGGACGTGATCGTGGTCTTCGCCAGTGCATCGGGCCTGCGCGGCGGGCGGCTCGTGCAGGACGCGTACTCGGCACGCATCGTCGGCGCCACGGTGGGCGGGCACGCGCTGAATGCCATCCAGCTGACCACGGCGGCCAGCATCTGCGCGGCACTGGACCTGGTGGTGCAGGGGCGGCTGCCGCAGTCCGGGTTCATCCGGCAGGAGCAGATCGCGCTGGGGGATTTCCTGGGCAATCGCTTCGGCCGGGCCTATCGCGATCACGCGCTGGCGCAGGCTGAAGGGGCAACTGCCGTCTGAACCGGAGCGAAGATGGACCGGGGACGGAGAGGGCTGCGCAGTTCGCGGGGCGGCATCTCGGTTCGCCCACGGTCGCTCCGGACCGCGGCGGGCGCAGTGGAATACCGGCCTCGGTTTCCTCCTCCATTCCATGCGCCGGTGCCAGGGTCTGCGCCCAACCCCCCGCCCGCGTGCATCACCCGCGCACCTCTGATCGATGACCACGGCATTTTTCCGACAGCCACTTCCAGCGACGGCACCGCCGCATTCGGTGGGCGCGCCCACTCCGCAAGGCCCTCCACCCGGTGCCCCGGTACGCATCCCGATGCGGCACAGCACCGCGGGGCCGTTGCACGGGTTGGCGGTTCAACGGCCGCCGCGCCTCTCTACCGGCTCCGGGCCGATGCGGGCCCGTCTGGAGGCCCCAACGGTGATCGACATGGCCTCGGTCGATATCGCCGATGCCCTTTGGGTGGTCGATCTGCCGCACGCCGGCGGCGCCCGCAGCCTGCCGTCCAGGGCCACGCAGGCCTTGCAGCGGGCGGTGCTGGAGGGCATGCGGGATTTCGCGGGGCAGGCGTACACCGTGGATTTCGACGAGATCACCGGCCGGGGCGGCATGCGCTTCGCCGCCGATCAGTCCAGCGCGGCCACCAAGTGCTGGGACCACCTGGAGCACCCGCAGGTGCTCGCGGTCGTGCTGGGGTTTGCCGGCACACGCATGGAAGACCGCGACGATCTGATGTGCGACCTCAAGTCGCAGATTCCCCGGCCCCATGCCAATCCGCTGGACCCGGGCCTTCCTGACCTGGGACAGGTGGGCAGCGGTTGGCAGGAGCGGTGGCATGCCGAAGCGCTGGCGCCGCGTGCCAACGGGCTGGATCTGGCTGGCCTGCTGATGCGCTATGCCGGCATGGCGCGGGACAGCGGCAAGGCGCTGTCGGTCTCGGTGGTGGGACACAGCCTCGGGGCGGCGGTGGCCACTCTGGCCAGCTTCGACATCGCGCATTTTCTGGACGCCAACGGCGCGCGTGGCAAGGTCAGCACCTACGCCTTCAACCCGCCGCGCCTGGGGATGGAGGCCGTCGCGCAGCGCTACGTCGCCCCGAAGACCGCAGGGGGCATGGCCTTCGCGCTGCGCCAGTTCACCCGGTCGCTGGACCCGATCCAGTCCATGCCGATGCTCATGCACCATCCGGGCTGGGTGGCGTCGGCACAGCCAGGGACCTACTCCGCGGCAGGCAATCCCCGGATCGTCACTTACCAAGACCGATGGGCGGACCGGATCAACCTGTCCGCCAACCACGAGCTGCCCCAGTGGCAACCCGTGATCGCATCGGCCATGCATCCGGTGGACCTGGAGCACCTCTTCAGCGCGCCGTAGGGGCAGGAGCGGGAGTCGCCACTGCCGCCGGCGCTTGGCACCTAGCGGCCGGATGCGTAGAGCGGCGCCTGCACCATGGGTTCGGCGCCCTGGAACCGTCGGCAGTGGTTCTTGCCGTTCTGCTTGGCCTCGTACATGGCGTGGTCGGCCTGGCGCAGCAGCAGGTCTGGGTTGTCGCCGTCCAGCGGGTAGATGCTCAGGCCGATGCTGGCCGAGACGAAGCCCTGGCCGTGCGGCAGCGGCACGGGTTGGTGCACGGCCTGCAGCACCCGTTCCAGCAGGGGGGCGCAGTCGTCGGGGGACTGCAGCCCGCCGATCAGCAGCACCATTTCGTCGCCGCCCAGCCGCGCCAGCGTGTCCTCGGCGCGCAGATGCGACTGGATGCGCCGGCCGACCTCGATGAGCAACTGGTCGCCGGCGGCATGGCCGTGCTGGTCGTTCACGCGCTTGAAGCCGTCGAGATCGAGATAGCACACGGCCAGCAGTTCGCGGTGCCTTTGCGCATGGGCGATCGCCAGCACCAGCCGGTCGGCCAGCAGGCGGCGGTTGGGCAGGCCGGTGAGGCTGTCGTACAGCGCGATGTGCTCCAGCTCCTGCTCGTGCGCCTTGATCTGGGTGATGTCGCTGATGACCACGATGTAGTGGTGCGGGTAGCCTTCGTCGCCCAGCACCGCCGCGATGGACACGCGCTGCGGCAAGGCCCCCTGCGGGCTGCGCCCGAGCAGTTCCCCCTGCCAGTAGCCCTGGGCCTGCACGGCATGCCACACGCCAGGAAAGTCAGGGTGGGGCGCGGCGGCGTAGAGCGTCTGCACGTGGCGGCCGAGGACTTCGGTGCGGGACTCGCCCATCATCCGCTCGAACGCGGGATTGGCATCCACGATGGCACGCTCGGCGTCCAGGATGAGCACCGCTTCGTAGCTGTGCGCGAACACGCTGGCGGCGATGCCCAGCCGCATCTCTGCTTCCTTCACGCCGCGCAGGTCGGTGACGAACCCCACGAACATCGGGCTCCCGGGCGCATCGGCGCGCCCGATGGCCAGCCGCAGCGGGAAGGTGCTGCCGTCGCGGTGCAGCCCCAGCACCTCGCGGCCCGTGCCGATGATGCGCGCCTCGCCGGTCTCCAGGTAGCGGCGCAGGTAGCCGTCGTGGGCGGCGCTGTCGGGCTGCGGCATGAGCATGCGGATGTTGCGGCCCAGCACGTCGGTGGGCGGCCAGCCGAAGATGCGCTCCGCCGAGCGGTTGTAGCTTTGGACCGTGCCTTCATGGTCGATGGTGATGATGCCGTCCACCGCCGTGTCCACCAGGGCGCGCAGGCGCGATTCGCTGCGGCGCACCTTGCGGTACATGTCGCGGTAGCGGATCAGGCCGTTGGCCACGCCCGCGAAGATTCCCACCCCGGCCGTCACCAGCGCCACCATCACCGCGAGCGCCTGCGTCCAGGCGTGGCTGTCCGGCATTTCCGGGTCGGCCTGCCCGACGAAGCGGGCAGCCGCCATGGCGGTGTAGTGCATGCCCGAGATCGCCATGCCCATGATGCTGCCCGACAGCACGGTGGCCTGCCAGTTGGACATGCCGCTGCGCTGGTGCACCGTGAAGCGCACCCACAGCGCCAGCACGGCCAGGACGACCGCCACCACGATCGATGCGGCGAACCAGGCCGGGTCGTAGCGCAGGTCCGGTGCCATGCGCAGGGCTTCCATGCCGGCGTAGTGCATGGCGCCGATGCCCGCGCCCACGAGCAATCCGCCCATGGCCAATTGCCGCCCGGTGACCTCCTGGCGGGCCAGCACGGTGAGCGCCACCCAGGAGGCGGCCAGGCCCGGCAGCATCGACAGGAGGGTGATGCCCACGTCGTATTGGACCGCCACGCACAGGGTGAAGGCCAGCATGCCGATGAAATGCATGGCCCAGATGCCCGCCCCCAGCGCGACGGCGGAAGTGGCCAGCGCCATCGTGCGGTGCACCGGTTCGTGGGTCAGCCGGGCCTGCCCCGCCAGGTGCAGCGCGAGGGTCGACGTGGCCACGGCCACCGCGACCGACAGCAGCACCAGCCACGGATCGTGCTGTGCCACCAGCAGGTCGGCAGGGGACTCTCCCAGCAAGAAAAACCGCTCCAGCATGCAAGCTCCTCCCGTGTGTCACCGGCCTTGGCCGTGGGGGATGGCTACCGCACGCGCGCGGTGCCATCGTTTATGGACAACGGGTGCATCATGAAGGCGATATCCCTGCGGGGCAAGCGCCGGGTGTCTCAGGGGGGCGCGGCCCGCAGGCCGCGGCACGGCTCAGGCGGCAGCCTGCAGCCCGTTGGAGAAGTGCTCGCGCATGGCGCAGGCGGCGGCCTGCGCGTCGTGTGCCTGCAGCGCGGCCAGCACCCGGCCGTGTTCGCGCAGCGATTCCTCGATGCGGCCCTGCTTGAGCAGCGAGTTGTGGCGGTTGAGCTTCATCACCTTGCGCAGGTCGGCCACCATCTGGTTGCGCCAGCGGTTGTCGGCCATCTCCAGCACCCGCATGTGAAAGCGCTCGTTCACCGCGAAGAAGCGCTCGCGGTCGGCCACGCTGGCGGCCAGCTCGCGGTGCAGTCCTTCCAGCTCGCGCAGCTGTTCGGCCGTGGCGCTGGCGGCGACCACGCCGGCCGCATCGCTCTCCAGCAGCGCCAGCAGGTGGTACACGTCGCGCAGGTCCTTGTCGGACACCTCGGTCACGTAAGCGCCGCGGCGGACCTTCATCGTGACCAGCCCTTCGGCGGCGAGCACCTTGAGGGCCTCGCGCAGGGGGGTGCGGCTGATTCCGAACTCCTCGGCGATGCGCAGCTCGTCGATCCAGCTGCCGGGCTGCAGCTCGCGCCGAAAGATGCGCTGGCGCAGTTGCTCCGCCACCTCTTCGTAGAGGGCGCGGGGGGTGAGGGTGGCGGCTGACATGGCGGGAATGTACCGCAGAAAAACTATAAATTAATAATTACAGATTGGGTTAGACTCGCTTCACTGTGCCAAATCGTTGCAGCGCCACCGCGCTTTTCTCGCCACCCGTGAAGCCTTCCCAGATATGAGCAGCAACACCCCATTCCCCTCTTTCGCCCCCGCAGACCTCGCCGCGTGGACCCGGGCCGCCGCCAAGTCGGCCCCCGGTGGCGATGTCGCGGCGCTGAACTGGGTGACGCCCGATGGCATCACGGTCAAGCCGCTCTACACGGCCGAGGACACGGCGAATCTGCCTTACGCCAACACGCTGCCGGGATTCGAGCCCTACCTGCGCGGCCCGCAGGCCACGATGTACGCGGTGCGGCCCTGGACGATCCGCCAGTACGCAGGCTTTTCCACGGCCGAGGAATCCAACGCCTTCTATCGCAAGGCGCTGGCCGCCGGTGGGCAGGGGGTGAGCGTGGCGTTCGACCTGGCCACGCACCGCGGCTACGACAGCGACCACCCGCGCGTCACGGGCGACGTGGGCAAGGCCGGCGTGGCGATCGATTCGGTGGAGGACATGAAGATCCTCTTCGACCAGATTCCGCTGGACAAGGTGAGCGTGTCCATGACGATGAATGGCGCCGTGCTGCCGGTGCTGGCCGGCTACGTGGTGGCCGCGGAAGAGCAGGGCGTGCGGCAGGACCAGCTGTCGGGAACCATTCAGAACGACATTCTGAAAGAGTTCATGGTGCGCAACACCTACATCTACCCGCCCAAGCCCTCGATGCGCATCATCGGCGACATCATCGGCTACACGGCGCGGAACATGCCGAAGTTCAATTCCATCTCCATCAGCGGCTACCACATGCAGGAGGCGGGCGCCAACCAGGCGCTGGAGCTGGCCTTCACCCTGGCCGATGGCAAGGAGTACGTGAAGACGGCCATCGCCTCGGGGCTGGACGTGGACGAGTTCGCCGGCCGCCTGTCGTTCTTCTGGGCGATCGGCATGAACTTCTATCTGGAGGTGGCCAAGATGCGCGCCGCGCGCCTGCTGTGGTGCCGCATCATGAAGGCCACCGGTGCCAAGAACCCCAAGAGCCTGATGCTGCGCACCCACTGCCAGACCAGCGGCTGGAGCCTGACCGAGCAGGACCCCTACAACAACGTGGTGCGCACCACCATCGAGGCCATGGCCGCGGTGTTCGGCGGCACGCAGAGCCTGCACACCAATGCGCTGGACGAGGCCATCGCGCTGCCCACCGAGTTCTCGGCCCGCATCGCCCGCAACACGCAGCTCATCATCCAGGAAGAGACCCACATCACCAGCGTGATCGACCCCTGGGCCGGCAGCTACATGATGGAAAAGCTCACGCAGGACATGGCCGATGCCGCGTGGACCATCATCGAAGAGGTCGAGGCCATGGGCGGCATGACCCAGGCGGTGGACAGCGGCTGGGCCAAGCTCAAGATCGAGGCCGCGGCCGCCGAGAAGCAGGCGCGCATCGACTCGGGCAAGGACGTGATCGTGGGCGTCAACAAGTACAAGCTGCACAAGGAAGACCCGGTCGACATCCTGCAGATCGACAACGTGAAGGTGCGCGACGGGCAGATCGCGCGCCTGAAAGCCATCCGCGAAAAACGCGATGCCGCGCAGGTGCAGCAGGCGCTGGACGCGCTCACGGCCGCGGCGGAAAGCGGCGAAGGCAACCTGCTCGACCTGGCCATCCAGGCGATGCGGCTGCGCGCCACGGTGGGCGAGGTGTCCGATGCGCTGGAGAAGGTCTATGGCCGCCACCGCGCCGACACGCAGAAGGTGACGGGCGTGTATGCCGCCGCCTACGACTCGGCCGAGGGCTGGGAGCAGCTCAAGGCCGAGATCAACGAGTTCGCCGAGGCCGAAGGCCGCCGCCCGCGCGTGATGATCGCCAAGCTCGGCCAGGACGGGCACGACCGCGGTGCCAAGGTGGTGGCCACGGCCTTCGCCGACCTGGGGTTCGACGTGGACATGGGCCCGCTCTTCCAGACCCCCGAGGAATGCGCGCGCCAGGCCATCGAGAACGACGTGCACGCCGTGGGGGTCTCCACCCTGGCGGCGGGGCACAAGACGCTGGTGCCGGCCATCATCCAGTCGCTCAAGGACCAGGGCGCGGACGACATCATCGTCTTCGTGGGCGGCGTGATCCCGGTGCAGGACTACGACTTCCTCTACGAGGCGGGCGTCAAGGGCGTGTATGGCCCCGGCACGCCGATCCCGGCCAGCGCCAAGGACGTGCTGGAGCAGATCCGCAAGGCCTTCGCGGCATGACGACGGCGACCGTCGGCCGGGCGCCCGCGCGCATGGCATGGCGCCGCGTGGAGGTGCCGCATTGACCGCCCCCGCATTCACCTGGCATCCGGTGGCCGAAGCGGACTTCGAGCCCATGCTGGCGCTGCGCACCGCGGCCATGCGCGAAAGCCTGGAGCGCGTGGGCCGCTACACGCCCGAGCGCTCGCGCGAGCGGCTGCGCGCGGCTTTCACCCCAGAGCACATGCAGCACCTGGTCGCACCCGACGGCCGGCGCATGGGCTTCGTCACCGTGCGGCCCGAGGGCGGCCGGGCGCTGCGGCTGCAGCACCTGTACCTGCACCCGGACTGGCAGGGCGCCGGCGTGGGTGCCGCCGTGCTGGCCCAGGTGCAGGACCGGGCGCGCCGCGAAGGCGCCGTGCTGCGCGTGACCGCGCTCCAGCGCAGCGATGCCAACCGCTTCTACCAGCGCCACGGCTTCGTGCAGACCGGCGAGGAAGACGTGGACGTGCACTACGAGTGGCGGCCCGAAGAGGGGGTCGAATGAGCGCGCCCCGGCCTTCGACCGCTTCTTCTACGGGGGCTTCGCCCCATCGGCCACCTTCGGCCGGCGGCTGGCTGGACGGCATCCTCCACGGCGCCCAGACCGTGCAGCGCCGGGCCATGTCCAAGGCGATCACGCTGCTGGAGTCGACCCGCGCCGACCACCGCGCGCAGGGCGACGAGCTGCTCACCGCCTTGCTGCCGCACACCGGCCAGTCGTTTCGCCTGGGGATCAGCGGCGTACCCGGCGTGGGCAAATCCACCTTCATCGAAGTGCTGGGCCTGCACCTCATCGGCCTGGGCCACCGCGTGGCGGTGCTCACCATCGACCCGTCGTCCACCGTGTCGGGCGGCTCCATCCTGGGCGACAAGACCCGCATGGAACACCTGTCCATGCACGAGAAGGCCTACATCCGCCCCAGCCCGTCCAGCGGCACCCTGGGCGGCGTGGCCGAGAAGACGCGAGAGGCCATGCTGGTGTGCGAGGCCGCCGGCTACGACATCGTCATGGTGGAGACCGTGGGCGTGGGCCAGAGCGAGATCGCCGTGGCCGGCATGACCGACATGTTCGTGCTGCTGCAGCTGCCCAACGCCGGCGACGATCTGCAGGCGATCAAGAAGGGCGTGATGGAGATCGCCGACCTGGTCGTCATCAACAAGGCCGACATCGACCCACACGCCGCCACCCGCGCCGAGGCGCAGATCACCTCCAGCCTGCGGCTGCTCAGCCAGCACGGCAACCCCGAGCGCTCGCTGGGCCACCCCCGCCATGCGCCGGCAGCGGGCCACGGCGCGGTGCAGGCCGAAAGCGAGCCGGCACCGGCCCCGGCCGATGCCGCCCCCTGGCAACCCAAGGTGCTGCAGATCAGCGCGCTGCAGGGCCAGGGCCTGCAGGCCTTCTGGGCCGCCGTCAGCCAGTTCCGCCAACTGCAGACCGCCAGCGGCCGGCTCGCCCGCCGCCGTGAAAGGCAGGCCCTGGCCTGGATGTGGGAGCGCATCGAGGCAGGCCTGCGGCACGCTTTCCGCCAGCACCCCGAGGTGCGGGCGCTGCTGCCCACGCTGCAGGCGGACGTGGCGGCCGGGCGCATCGCCGCGTCCACTGCCGCACGGAATCTGCTCGCAGCACAAGAAAACTCCCGGCATACCGCTATTAAATAAATAGCAAAAGAATCACCACCGAAAGAGCGACCCATGCAAGACATCCTCGAACAACTGGAGCAAAAGCGCCAACTCGCCCGCCAGGGCGGCGGTCAAAAGCGCATCGACGCGCAGCACAAGAAGGGCAAGCTCACCGCGCGCGAGCGCATCGAGCTGCTGCTGGACGACGGCACGTTCGAGGAATGGGACATGTTCGTGGAGCACCGCTGCACCGACTTCGGCATGGAAGGCCAGAAGATTCCCGGCGACGGCGTGGTGACCGGCTACGGCATGATCAACGGCCGCCTCGTCTTCGTCTTCAGCCAGGACTTCACCGTGTTCGGCGGCGCGCTGTCGGAAACGCATGCCGAGAAGATCTGCAAGGTGATGGACCAGGCCATGAAGGTGGGTGCGCCGGTGATCGGGCTCAACGATTCGGGCGGCGCCCGCATCCAGGAGGGCGTGGCCTCGCTCGGCGGCTATGCCGACGTGTTCCAGAAGAACGTGCTGGCCAGCGGCGTGATCCCGCAGATCAGCATGATCATGGGCCCTTGCGCTGGCGGCGCCGTGTACTCGCCCGCCATGACCGACTTCATCTTCATGGTCAAGGACAGCAGCTACATGTTCGTGACCGGCCCCGAGGTGGTCAAGACGGTCACCCACGAGGAAGTCACGGCCGAGGAGCTGGGCGGCGCCGGCACCCACACCACCCGCAGCGGCGTGGCCGACATGGCGTTCGAGAACGACGTCGAGGCGCTGATGATGCTGCGTCGCCTGTACAACTACCTGCCGCTGAACAACCGCGAAAAGCCGCCCGTGCGACCGAGCAACGACCCGGCCGACCGCATGGACCGCAGCCTCGACACCCTGGTGCCCGAGAACCCGAACAAGCCCTACGACATGAAGGAGCTGATCACCAAGGTGGTGGACGACGGCGACTTCTTCGAGCTGCAGCCCGACTACGCCAGGAACATCGTCATCGGCCTGGCGCGCATGGAGGGTCAGACCGTGGGCATCGTCGCCAACCAGCCGCTGGTGCTGGCCGGCTGCCTGGACATCAAGAGCAGCATCAAGGCCGCGCGCTTCGTGCGGTTCTGCGACGCGTTCAACATCCCCGTGGTCACCTTCGTGGACGTGCCCGGCTTCATGCCCGGCACGTCGCAGGAGTACGGCGGCATCATCAAGCACGGCGCCAAGCTGCTGTACGCCTATGCCGAGTGCACCGTGCCCAAGATCACCGTCATCACCCGCAAGGCCTACGGCGGCGCCTACGACGTGATGAGCTCCAAGCACCTGCGCGGCGACGTCAACCTGGCGTGGCCCAACGCCGAGATCGCGGTGATGGGCGCCAAGGGCGCGGTGGAGATCATCTTCCGCGAGGACAAGAACGACCCCGCCAAGCTCGCCGCCCGCGAGGCCGAATACAAGCAGCGCTTTGCCAACCCCTTCGTGGCCAGCGCGCGCGGCTTCATCGACGACGTGATCCTGCCGCACGAGACGCGCAAGCGCATCTGCCGCAGCCTGGTCATGCTGCAGGGCAAGAAGCTGGAGAACCCCTGGCGCAAGCACGGGAACATTCCGCTGTGAGCGATGCACGCCCCATGAAAACCGTCTGGATCGTCGATGGCGCCTACCTCTTCAACTACGGCAAGGGCCGGCCCTTCGACTACCTGAAGCTCAAGAACGAGATCACGCGCCTGAACGGCGGGCCGATCCACGAGAGCTACTACCTGAACTCGGCGAGCGATCCATCCACCGATGCCCAGAACGCGTTCCACTCCTGGATCAAGACCGCGCCGCCCATCGGGCCGAAGTTCCGGGTGCAGCTCTACAAGCTCAAGCGCATGCACGCCAACTGCCCCAACTGCAGCCACCAGTTTGACCGGTCGGTGCAAAAGGGCGTGGACGTGGGCATCGCCACGCTGATCATCAAGCTGGCGGCCCAGAACGTGTACGACCGGCTGATCCTCTCCGCCGGCGACGGGGACTTCGAAGACGCCATCTCCTACGTGAAGTCCGAGCTGCACAAGGAGGTGTGGGTCTCGGGCTCCACCTCCAACCTCTCGCCCGACCTGCAGTCGTACTCGGACAACGTGCTCTGGATGGAAGACATGAGCCCGGCCATCGACCGGCACGCATGAGCCCCGTGCCGCGAGACAGACAGACGAAAAAGACGCAAGACACCGCCCGTTAGAACACCTCCACTCCCCAACACCATGTTCACCAAAATCCTGATCGCCAACCGGGGCGAAATCGCGTGCCGGGTCATCGCCACCGCCAAGAAGATGGGCATCGCCACCGTGGCGGTGTATTCCGATGCGGACAAGGAGGCGCGCCACGTCAAGCTGGCCGACGAGGCCGTGCACATCGGGGCGGCGCCCAGCCGCGAGAGCTACCTGCAGGCCGACCGCATCATCGCCGCCTGCAAGCAGACCGGGGCGCAGGCCGTGCACCCGGGCTACGGCTTCCTGTCGGAAAACGAAGCCTTCGCCAAGCGCGTGGAGGAGGAGGGCATCGTCTTCATCGGCCCCAAGCACCATTCCATCGCCGCCATGGGCGACAAGATCGCCTCCAAGAAACTGGCGAACGAGGCGCAGGTCAGCACCATTCCGGGCTGGAACGACGCCATCGAGTCGGCCGAGCGCGCGGTGGAGATCGCCCGCGACATCGGCTACCCCGTGATGATCAAGGCGTCCGCCGGCGGTGGCGGCAAGGGCCTGCGCGTGGCCTACAACGACAAGGAGGCGCTGGAGGGCTTCACCTCGTGCCGCAACGAGGCGCGCAACAGCTTCGGCGACGACCGCATCTTCATCGAGAAGTTCGTGCAGGAGCCGCGCCACATCGAGATCCAGGTGCTGGGCGACAGCCAGGGCAACGTGATCTACCTGAACGAGCGCGAATGCTCCATCCAGCGCCGCCACCAGAAGGTGATCGAGGAGGCGCCGTCCCCCTTCATCTCCGACGCGACGCGCAAGGCCATGGGCGAGCAGGCCGTGGCCCTGGCCAAGGCGGTGAACTACCAGAGCGCCGGCACGGTGGAGTTCGTGGTCGGCAAGGACCAGGACTTCTACTTCCTGGAGATGAACACGCGCCTGCAGGTGGAGCACCCGGTGACGGAATGCATCACCGGCCTGGACCTGGTCGAGCTGATGATCCGCGTGGCGGCCGGCGAACCGCTGCCGCTCACCCAGGCCGACGTCCGGCGCGATGGCTGGGCCATCGAGTGCCGCATCAACGCCGAAGACCCGTTCCGCAACTTTCTGCCCTCCACCGGCCGCCTGGTGCGCTTTCAGCCGCCCGAGGAGTCGATGTTCCAGGCCGACACAACCAAAAAGCTGGGCGTGCGGGTGGACACGGGCGTGTACGAGGGCGGCGAGATCCCCATGTATTACGACTCGATGATCGCCAAGCTCATCGTGCACGGCCAGGACCGGGAGGACGCCATCCACAAGATGCGCGCCGCGCTCAACGGGTTCGTGATCCGCGGCGTGGGCAGCAACATCCCGTTCCAGGCCGCGCTGCTGGCCCATCCGCGTTTCGTGGCGGGCGACTTCAACACCGGCTTCATCGCCGAGAACTACAGCCAGGGCTTTGCCTCGCAGGACGTGCCGCACGACGATCCGCTGTTCCTGGTGGCGCTGGCGGCCTACATGAACCGCCGCTACCGTGCGCGTGCCTCGGGCATCAGCGGGCAGCTGGCCGGCCACAACGTGAAGGTGGGCGAGCAGTTCGTGGTGGTGGTGATGGGGCACGAAGGCCGCAACGAGCACCACGCGGTGTCGGTGACGGACTTCCAGGGCAGCTCGGGCTCCAGCGCCGTGTCGGTGGGCGGCAAGAGCTACCAGATCGGCAGCGCGGCCACGCTGGGCCAGATCCGCGTGCAGGGCCAGTGCAACGGCGCGGGCTTCACCGCACAGGTCGAGCGCGGCACGCCGCGCAGTCCGCTGGCGCTGCGCATCTCGCACAACGGCACGCAGATCGATGCCATCGTGCTGTCGCCCCTCGGCGCTCGCCTGCACCAGCTCATGCCGTACAAGGCGCCGCCGGACCTGAGCAAGTTCCTGCTGTCACCCATGCCCGGGCTGCTGGTCGACGTGGCGGTGCAGCCGGGCCAGGCGGTGCAGGCCGGCGAAAAGCTCGCGGTGATCGAGGCCATGAAGATGGAGAACATCCTGTTCGCCACCCAGGACGGCATCGTGGGCAAGGTGGTCGCCGGCAAGGGCGAGTCGCTGGCGGTGGACCAGGTGATCCTGGAATTCCAGTGATCTTCGTGCGCGGTGTCGCGGGCAGGGGGGGCAGGGCCCGAACCGGCCGGCACCGCGTGGCGCATGCCTGGGGGTGGCACGCTGTGGATCAGGACCATTTTGGCCTGCGGCGCATATTCCACTAGGGCATATTGCTATAAAAATCATAGTAAACCGTTTTTTGGAATCCGCATGGCAAATCCCATCACCGCACGCCCGTTCAAGGTCCTCGGCATCCAGCAAGTCGCCATCGGCGGCACCGACAAGGAGCGCATGAAGGCGCTGTGGGTGGACATGCTGGGCCTCGAACAGACCGGCACCTTCCGCAGCGAGCGCGAAAACGTCGACGAAGACATCCTGGCCATGGGCCGGGGCGCGCATGCGGTGGAGGTGGATCTGATGCAGCCGCTGGACGTGGACAAGAAGCCGGCCGTGCATACCACGCCGCTCAACCACATCGGCCTGTGGATCGACGACCTGCCGCGCGCGGTGGAATGGCTCACCGCCCAGGGCGTGCGTTTCGCGCCGGGCGGCATCCGCCAGGGAGCCGCAGGGCACGACATCACCTTTTTGCACCCCAAATCCAGCGCGGAGTTTCCGATCGCGGGCGAGGGGGTGCTCATCGAGCTGGTGCAGGCCCCTAAAGACGTGATTGCGGCGCTGGGCTGACGAATCGGCAGGCATTGCCTGCCGCCCTCCAGCGGCACTGGCGCCAACTGCACGCAACTCCGGGCATGGCTGCGCGGTGGGTCGAAGTGTTTTCGGAAAGATGGCCATGGTTTCGCGACAGAAGGCGACACGGGTTTTGCACCTGTGCGATCGTGCGGGCAATGTCGCGCAACCTCGCTTAAAAAGCCCGATCGCGGGCCGGCCGTTGACGGTAGATAACGGCACTCCATCGTGCTCGGGTTTGTGAGGCCTGGATCTGGATTTGCGCCGCCGGCTCCGCCAGAATCTGCGCCTGCCACGACCGGCCAGATGCCGGACTGCCGAAAACCAGACGAGAAAGGGCCCACCCACCATGCCAACCACCGCTGTCCCACCCACCCCCGCCGCGGCGCAAGCCGTGCAACTGCACCGCCGCCCGCCGGTCGCGCAGGTGCCCGCCGGGCCCTGGTCCGTCGAGGCCATCCAGGCGCTGCTGGACAAGCCGTTCATGGACCTGATATTCCAGGCCCAGAGCGTGCACCGCGAGCACTGGCCTGCCGGCGACATCGAACTGGCCACGCTGCTGTCGGTCAAGACCGGTGGCTGCCCCGAGAACTGCGGCTATTGCCCGCAGTCGGCCGAGTTCGACACCGGCGTGAAAGCCGAGAAGCTGATGAGCGTGCAGGAAGTCACGGCTGCGGCCCAGGCCGCCAAGGATGCCGGAGCCACCCGCTTTTGCATGGGCGCCGCCTGGCGCGCGCCCAAGGACCGCGACATCGAAAAAGTGAGCGAGCTGATCGGCGCCGTCAAAGGGCTGGGCATGCAGACCTGCGCCACGCTGGGCATGCTCGAATCGCACCAGGCGCAGGCGCTGAAGGACGCCGGGCTCGACTACTACAACCACAACCTGGACACCGCGCCCGAGTACTACACCGACGTGGTCAGCACCCGCGCCTACCAGGACCGGCTCGACACCCTGCAGCACGTGCGCGGCGCCGGCATCAGCGTGTGCTGCGGCGGCATCGTGGGCATGGGCGAGGCGCCCGTGCACCGCGCCGGCCTGCTCGCCCAGCTCGCCAATCTGAATCCTTACCCCGAATCGGTGCCCATCAACAGCCTGGTGCGCGTGCCCGGCACCCCGCTGGCCGACAGCGAACCGGTGGACCCGCTCGACTTCGTGCGGGTGATCGCCGTGGCGCGCATCACCATGCCCAAGGCCCGCGTGCGCCTGTCGGCCGGCCGCCAGCAGATGGGCGATGCCGTGCAGGCGCTGTGCTTCATGGCGGGCGCCAATTCGATCTTCTATGGCGACAAGCTGCTGGTCACCGGCAACCCGGAGGGCGAGGCCGACGTGAAGCTGCTCGCCAAGCTCGGGCTGAAGGGCCACCGTACCACCCGCACCGAAACGGACGAACTGCCATTGCAGGCCTGACCGGCCCTGCCGCCGCCGCCGCGCGGCCGCCGCTCATGCCTTCGGCGTGAACTGCAGCAGGCGCATGGCGCCCGCGATCGACACCGCCGCGCCGGCATAGCCCTCCCAGTGGGTGTTGCCGGTGCGCAGCCGCTCGTCCACATTGCGCACGGTCCACTCTGCGCTGCCCGTCAGGGTTTCCAGCTCCTTCCAGGCCAGCGGCACCGAGATGCCCAGGCCCGGCCGCGAGCGCGCCGACCAGGCGCAGACCGTGGTGGCGCTCAATCCGTTGCGCAGGTAGTCCACGAACACCTTGCCCACGCGGTTGCGGGGCCCGCTCTTGGCCACGAACAGGGCCGGAATGGTGCGGGCCATGTGCTGCACGATGGCCTGCGAAAACGCCTTGACCGTATCCCAGTCGTGCCGCCGCTGGATGGGCACCACCACGTGCAGGCCCTTGCCGCCGCTGGTCTTGAGGAACGACGGCAGGCCGAGTTCGGTGAGCATCACGCGCATCAGGGTGGCCGCCTCCTGCATGCGGTCCCAGGCCAGGCCCTCGCCGGGATCGAGATCGAACGTCATGCGGTCGGGCCGGTCGATGCGGTCCTTGCGGGCATTCCAGGTGTGGAACTCCACCGTGTTCATCTGCGCAGCGGCCAGCAGGCCCTGCGGCCCCACCACCTCCAGCAGCGGCGGATGGCCGGGATAGAGCGAGGCCTTGAGCGGCTGCACGCCCTGCAGGCTGCCTTGCTCCTGGTGGCGCTGAAAGAACAGTTCGCCGCCGACACCGGCCGGCGCCCGCACCAGCGAGACCGGGCGCTGGTGCAGGTGCTCCATCATCAGCGGCGCCACCAGCGCGTAATAGCGCACGAGATCGAGCTTGGTGGTGCCCGATTCCGGGTCGATGACGCGCTCAGCGTGGGTCACGCGCAGGGTGTCCGCTCGCGCGGTCGAGGGCTTGGCGCGGGTGGCGGCCTTGGCCAGCGCCTTGGCGGGAACAGGGCGCTCGTGCACGATGTCCTTGGCGGGCTTGTCGTCCCGCAGGCCTCGGAACACGGCGTGGCGGATGCGTTCGCTGTGCGTCCAGCTGGCGAAGGCCACCTCCGCCAGCAATTGCGGGCGCACCCAATGCACCTTGGCCGCGCCCCGGGCTGCGTTGGCGAACGGGCTCTTGGAAGTCGTCAGCGCCTCCAGGCGCTCGCGCAACTGTGCCAGGCTGCGCTCGTTGAACCCAGTGCCGACATTGCCCACGTAGCGCAGGCTCCCGTCTTCGTCCTGCACGCCCAGCAGCAGCGCGCCGATGCCGTTGCGCGTGCCCCTGGGCTCGGTGTAGCCGCCGATCACGAACTCCTGGCGCTGGCCGCATTTGAGCTTGATCCAGTCCGCCGAGCGTTGCGAGACGTACGGCGCGCTCCTGCGCTTGCCGATCACCCCTTCGAAGCCGAGCCGGCAGGCCGAGGCAATGAGCTGGCCCGGGGCCGCATCAAAGGCCTCGCTGAAGCGCACCGTCTGGCCCTCGCCCTCGGGAAGGATGGCGCGCAGGGCCTCGCGGCGGTCGGTGACGGGCAGCGCGCGCAGGTCCGCCCCGTTCACGAAGGGCAGGTCGAACGCGTAGAACACCAGCCCTGCCGCCGTGCCGTTCTCGAACGCGTTCTGCAGCGCCTGGAAGTCCGGCATGCCCTGGCGGTCCATCACCACGATCTCGCCATCGATCCAGCCGCTGTCGATGGGAAGCGCCTTCAGGGCCGTCACGAGGTCGGGCATCTTGTGGCCCCAGTCGTTGCCATTGCGGGTGAACAGCCGCACCTTGCCATGGTCGATGCGCGCAAGCAGCCGGTAGCCGTCGAACTTGAGTTCGAACAGCCAGTCGGCCAGATCGGGCGGCGGGCCCTGGACCAGCGTGGCGAACTGGGGTTTGAGCTCGGCTGGCAACGGGGCCTTGACCGCTTGGGCGGCTTTGGCGCCTCGGGCGGCCTTCGTTGCCCGCGCCTTGCCAGGCCGAGGTGCCTGGCCTGGCACGCCCGGCAGATCGGGCAGGGCGCTCACGCTGTCGGGCATGTCTTGCACCACGTCGAACTCGGCCGCCGGGCGCTCCAGTCCGTCGTGCTCCTTGATCAGCAGCCATGCGGGCTGCCGCTCCTCCTTGGCCCCCCGGGAGCGCATTCGCACCAGCGTCCACCGCCCCTGCAGCTTGTGGCCGTGGATCTCGAACTTGAGCTTGCCGGCCCGGTAGCCCTTCACCGGATCTTCCAGCGGCACCCAGTAGCCCTTGTCCCAGATGATGACCTTGCCCGCCCCGTACTGCCGCGCCGGAATCTGCCCTTCGAACTGGTTGTAGGCGATCGGGTGGTCCTCCACCTGCACCGCCATGCGCTTGTCGGCCGGATCGAAGCTGGGCCCCTTGGGCACGGCCCAGCTTTTCATGGTGCCCTCCAGCTCCAGGCGCAGGTCGTAGTGCAGCCGGGTGGCCCAGTGCTTGTGGATGACGTAGCGCAGCGCATCGGCGGTCGCCTCGGCCCCTCCGCGCGGCTCGGGGGTGATCGAGAAGTCGCGCTTTTGTTCATACAGCGCGAGGGCGTCGGGGGTTGTGGGGGTGCGGGTCATGGGGTCGGGTCAGGCACACCCTGCCGCTTGGCGGCCGGCCTGGCGGCATTGTCGGATGCGCGGATGGAGGGGTTTCGCCACGGTCGGTGGTTGCTGGTGCCTGGGTGGATGGCAAGGTAGCAGGGGCGTGCCAGGCGGGGGTGTAGGAAACAGGCGCAATGCCGACTGGGCCCATGCATCGCCCACCATGTCCCTTTGGTCCCATACCCCTTCGATTCAGTTGGTCTTTCGCTCAACGGTTTTCCATTCCGATGGATGAGTTGGTGAGATGGGGCGTCTTAATCACTGGACCTGCCCCGGTTAAACATCGAACGAGGGGTAGAGATGGTTGGTATCGTCAGCGGCAACAGTCTTGGGTTCGGCAACAGTTCCTTGGCCACGTTGGGCCAACGGGCTTCCCAGGGCAATGCCTCCCAGGGGCGCGGCAACGAGCAGGTTTTTGTCAACGTGGCCACTGGCAACCTGGTGATTTCCGGCACCGACGACCAGTTGGTGGCGCACGGGGGCAGCTACCAGGCCGTCCGCGCCTACAACAGCCAGGGCCTGCTCAACGACGACAACGCGGACAACTGGAGCACCGGTTTCTATCGCCGGCAACTGGTGCTGGCCGGGCAGGCGGGCCAGCAGGGCAGCACGATCACGCTCATCGGCCGCGATGGCGCAGGCGCGCTCTTCACCTGGGACGCGGCCTCCAGCCGGTATGTCGGCACCGATGGCGCGGGGGCCTACGACCGCATCGAGTCGACCGGCTCCGGCTTCATCTGGACGGATGGCCAGACGCAGACCCGGGACTACTACGCCGCGGACACGGGCCGCCTCGACAAGACCGTGGATGCCAACGGCAACACGACGACCTACACCTATGGCGCGGACGGCAACATCGCGAAGGTCGTCAATGCGAGCGGGGAATCGGTCGTATACGACTACGCCGGAGGACTGCTGATGCGCGTGCGCGTGGCAGACCGGCAAGACGCCACCACCGTTCGCACCAGCTATGCCTACGATGCGCGCAATCGCCTGGCCAGTGTCACGGTGGACCTCACGCCCGCGGATGGCTCCACGGCCGACGGCAAGGTCTACCGCACCAGCTACACCTACGACGGCGACAGCAACCGGGTGGCCACTGTCAGCCAGAGCGATGGAACGCAGCTGGCCATCCAATACGTGCAGGTGGGGGCGGATTACAAGGTCGCCTCGCTGCGCGACGCCCTGGGCCAGACCTATCTATTCAGCTACGACACCGCCGCGCGCACCACGCAGGTCACCGACCCTGCGGGCAAGAACGCTTCCTACGCCTACGACACCAAGGGACAGTTGCTCAGCATCGCCTCGCCGGGCACGGGCGGCGCGCCGCTGGTGCAGCGATTCGAATACAACGCCAATGGCGATCTGATCCGCACGACCGATGCGGACGGGCGCGCGGTGTTCATGGCCTACGACGCGCGGGGCAATCAGGTTTTGCAGCGCGATGCCCTGGGCAATACGGTGGCCCGCACCTACAACGCGGTGAATCAACTGCTGACGGAGACGGTCTATACCCAGCCGGACCCTGACGGCGACGGCGCGGGGCAGCCATCGGGGGCACTCACGACGCGCTATGTGTACGACGATGCCAACGCCACCAACCTGCGTTTTGTGATCAGCGCGGAGGGCCGCGTCACCGAATACCGCCGCAACGCCTATGGCGAGGTGGTCGCGGTGCTGCAGCACCATGCATCGGCCTACGCGGTGGGCGGAGTGGCCCGTGACGCCGTGCCGACCGCGGCCACGGTCGCCTCCTGGGCGGGGCAGCAGAACCTGCAGCAGGTGCGGCGCACGGACTATGTGCTGGATTTCCGGGGCCAGGTGCAGACGTCGACCACCTATTCGGCAACCGATGCCTCCGGCAATGGCGTGGCCGCCGGCAGCACCGTGGTTCGGCAGGTCTACGATCCCGCGGGCCGACTGATCCAGACCATCGACGGCAAGGGCGCGACGACGGCCTATGCCTATGACGGAATGGGCCGGCTGCTGTCCACCACCGACGGCCTGGGGCAACTGGCTTCCACCCTCTACGACGACGCAGGTGCGCGGGTCGTCACCCAGGCGGTCAACGGCCTGCAGGAGACCCGGACGTACGACCGGGCCGGGCGTCTCGTCAGTCTTCAGCGCTCCGACGCAACGGTTGCCGACCTGGGCACCAGCACGTTCGTGTACGACGCCCTGGGCCGTCTGCGGCTCAGCCAGGACGCGACGGGCGTCAAATCGTGGATGCTGTATGACGACGCCGGCAGGAAGACCGCCGATGTGGGCGCGGCGGGCGAATTGCTGGAGTACATCTACAACGGATCGGGGCAGCTCACGCGCACCATTGCCTACGCTACCCCCGTCGACACGCGTTTGCTCACGGCGGGCGATGGCAGCCTGGCCGACATCGCGGTGGCTGCGCTGCGCCCTGCCGGCGCGCCGTCCGACCGGACCGAGTGGAGCATCTACGACGGCGCTGGCCGGCTCTGGAAAACCGTCGGCAGCGATGGCAGCGTGACCGAGAACGTCTATGACGGCGCCTCGCGGCTGGTCACGACCCGCCAATATGCCAAGACGGTGGCCGTGGCCTCGCTCGGCGGCACGCCGGCGGGCAGTGCCGTCAGCCCGGTGGCCGATGCGGCGGCCGACCGCGTCACCCGCTACTTCTACGACGCCGACGGGTTGCGCACCGGCACGCTGGATGCCGAGGGGTATCTGCTGCTCAATGCGTACGACGCGGCCGGCAGACTGGCGTCCACCACCCGGTTCGCCAAGCTGACCGATGCAGCCAAGCGCGCCAGCGGCACGCTGCAGGACCTGAAGCCCGCGACCAACAGCCAGGACATCGTCGAGCGCCGGGTCTATGACGAGAAGCACCAGCTTGTGGCCTTGGTGGATGGCGCGAGCTACCTGACCACGTTCGAGTACGACGCCAGTGGCAATGCCACGAAGCAGACGCGCTATGCGACGGCGCTGAAGGCCGCCGTGGTGTCGTCGATCACCAGCGCGACCCCGGTGGCGCAGTTGCGTCCTGCGGCCTCGGGGCAGGATCAGGTTCGCCTGTCCGAATACGACGCACTCGGGCGCCTGGCCGCCGAGACCGACTACCAGGGAACGCGCACGGAGCATGCCTACGACGCCGCTGGCAACCGCATCCGCACCACGGTCGCGACCGGCAGCGAGGCACGCGCCCGGATCAGCCGCTACGACGCGCAGGGCCGGCTGTTGGCGGAGCTGTCGGCCGAAGGGTCACGGCAACTGGCGTCAGCGCAGACCCAGGCACAGATCGATGCCGTCTGGAACAGCTACGCCAAAACGCACACCTACGATCGTGCCGGCCGCAGGACCAGCACCACCGATGCCAACGGCCTGCGCACGCTTTTCTTCTACAACACGGCGGGCCAGCTCACGCACACCGTCAATGCGCTGGGAGAAGTCACCGAGACCCGTTACAGCGCCCTGGGCCAGGCCACTGCGCAGGTGCGCTATGGCACGCGCATCAACCCGGGCGAGCTGACCGGATCGCAAGCCGGTGGGCTGGTCAACGCCAAGCTCCTGTCGCTGCTGCAGGCCGCGGCCAATCCCGCGCTCGATCAGATCACCCGCTCCACCTACAACGCGACCGGCACCCTGGCCAGCACAACGGATGCGCTCGGCTTCGCCACCAATTACGTCTACAACGCCTTCCGGGAGGAAACGCAGCGGACGGAGCCCACCGGGGTGTCCACACCCAATACGGTCTTGCAGACCCGGTACGACCGGCGCGGCCTGGTGACGGGCCAGACCCGCGATGCGGGGGCGCTGGCCGCCGTCACCGCTTACAAATACGACGCCTTCGGGAATCAGATCAGCGCCACGGACGCGCTGGGCCGGGTTCGCACGCGGACTTTCGACAAGCTGGGCCGGGAAGTCTCCAGCACCGACGCGCTGTGGGCCGTGCTGACCACCAAGTACGACGCGTTCAATCGCATCGTTTCGCAGGTCAATGCCGAGGGCAACACCACCACCTACGCCTACGACGCGAAGAACCGCACCGTCACCATCAGCACCGACGAAGGCCTGCTCCTGAAGCAGACCTACAACCGCCATGGCGACATGGTCCAGGTCTCGGATGCCCGCGGCAACGCGACCAGCTACACCTACGATGCGGACGGCAACCCGACCGGGGCATCGGCGCAGGCATGGCGCTTCGACACCAACGTCACCGAAACGGTCACTACGGCCAAGTCCTATGACCGCGCGGGCCGCCTGATGGAAACCGTGGATGCCAACGGCACACGCACCACCGTCGCATACGATGCCGCCAACCGCGTCATCACCCAGACGGTGGATGCGGGCGGGCTGTCGCTCGCCACGCAGTTCGCCTACGACCCGCTCGGACGCCAGATCCGCATCACGCAACCCGGCGGCACCGTCACCGAGCTGCGCTACGACGCCAAAGGCCAGCTCACCGAGCAACTGGTGGACCCCGCGGGCCTGGCCCTGTCCACGCGGTATGCCTACGACGCCCAAGGCCACACCCTGGAAGTGACGCGGCCCGAGGGCACGTTGACCCGGTACAGCTATGACGGCCTGGGCCGCCGGGTGCGGGAACAGGTGGACCCTGCGGGCCTGAACCTGACCCGCTCGTACACCTACGACCTGCAGGGCAACCTCACGAGCAGCGTGGATGCCAATGGCAACACGAGCTATTACCTCTACGACGACGAGAACCGCCAGACCCTGGCCATCGATGGCGCTGGCAACGTCAGGGAAACGGCCTACGACGCCCTCGGACGCATCAGCAAGCTCACCGAATACCGCCAGGTTATCGCCGACACGTCGGTGCTGCGCCGGTATGCCAGTGGCGGTGCATCGGTCGGCCCGGGCACCTGGGATTCGCAGGTGCGCGCGAGCATCGTGGCGTCTGCCACCGACAAGATCGAATACCGCACCTACGACGCCAACAACCATCTGCAGTCGGTCGTGACGGGCCTTGGCGAGGTGACCATCTATCTGCGCGACGGCAATGGCCGGGTGATGGAGCAGCGCAGCTTCGCCAACCGGATCACCATCGGCGGCTCCAGCGGCTGGACGCCCGGGACCCTTCCGCAGCCTGTGGCCAATGACGCCCAGGACCAGCGCGTGCGCATGGCCTACGACGCCTTGGGCCGTGTGATCGTCTCGGTCGATGGCACGGGCGCCGCCAACAAGCTGCGCTACGACGCGGCCGGCAACGTCGTGGAACGGGTGCGGTATGCCAAGCCCATCACCGTCAGCGCCGATTCGTACGACGAGTCTTTCATCTTCCAGCTGGCCGCCCAGGAGGGCGCTGCGGGCAACGTGGTGGAAAAGAGCGCCTACGACCGGGCCAACCGCCTGGTCTGGAGCGCCGACGGAACGGGATCGGTCACGCAGTTGCGCTACGACGGAGATGGCCATGTCGTCAAGACGCTGCGTTTCGCCACGCCGATCGCGACCGGCCAGCAGCCGCAGGACGTGGCTTCGGCGGGCGGCGATCAGGCGACCGACTATGTTTATGACGCGGCAGGGCGTCAGATCTATGTGGTGGGTGCGGGCGGTTCTGTCACCGGAAACGTGTACGACCGCAATGGCAACCTGAAGCAGCGCACGGAGTACGCGACCCCCGTCACGGCCCCCACGGCGACGCGCGGCGCGGTGTTTTCGCCTGCCATTGCCAATTACGACCAGGCCAACATCGCGTTGGCGCTGCGCCCGCAGGCGGGCGACCGCACTGCGTCGTGGGCCTACGACCAGGCCGATCGGCAGGTGCTGGAGGTGGACGCGCTGGGCGCGGTCCGCCAGACCGCCTACAGCGGGAACCTCACCACCTCCACGGCATATGCCAAGACCGTCAACCTGGCAGGGGTCGCGCCCCGGGACATCACCCTGGCCCGCGTGCTGGGCATGGTGCAGAGCACGGGCCAGGACCGCGTCAGCACGCAGCTCGTGGACGGCGCAGGCCGCATCTCTCGCACCGTGGACGCCGCAGGCTATGTGGTCGCACGAGAGTACGACGGGGTGGGGCAACTGAGCCATCTGATCGAATATGCCTCGGTGTCCGGAACGGCCTCTGCCCAGGACCGCCACACCCGGTACAGCTACGACGGCGCGGGCCGGCTGACCGGCAAGACCGATGCGCTGGGCTACCAGGAGAGTTACGCCTACGACGCGCTGGGACACCGAACCAGCGTGACCAACGCGCTGGGTGCCACATGGACCTACGCCTTCGACGCGGCGGGCCGGCGGGTGCGTGAAGCATCGCCGCCAGTGGCCAATGGCGCATCGGGCACGTCCAGCATCGTGACCCTGCTGGGATACGACGCCTTTGGCAACCTCGTTTCGCGCACCGAAGCGGCGGGCAGCGCGCAAGAGCGCACCACCCGCTACGCCTACGATGCAGACGGCAACCAGACCGGCACGACGACGCCCTTGACCCGCACGGCGGGCCGATACGACGCGCTGGGCCGGTTGGTGGAGACGACGGACGCCAATGGCGTGCGAACGGTGCTCGCGTACGACGCGGCCAACCGCGTGCTGTCGCGCACGGTGGACCCTGCGGGCCTGAACCTGGTCACCACCTACACCTACGACGCGCTGGGCAATGCGCTGAGCGTGACCGACGCCCAGGGCGTGACCACCCAGTTCAGCTACGACGCCAAGGGCCAGCTCGTGCGCCAGGCGGTGGACCCGGCCGGCCTGAACCTCGTCACCACGTATACCTACGATGCCATGGGCGGTCGGCTGAGCGTGACCGACCCCAACGGCACCGTCACCGCATACCAGTACGACGCGCTGGGCCGCAGGGTGCTGGAAGTCCTGGACCCGTCCACGGCCACGCACGCGGGCCTGAACCTCGCCAAGCGCTACGCCTACAACGCCACGGGCCAGGTCACGAGCGTGACCGACGCGCAGGGCCACGTCACGCGCTATGCCTACGACAGGCAAGGGCGGCAACGCTTCGTGATGGATGCGGCGGGCAACCTGTCGGAGACCGTGTACGACGCGGCGGGGAGGGTGGTGCGCCAGACCCGCTACGCGCAGCCGGTTGCCGGAGCAGAAAGCCTGTCGCTGGACGTGGGAGAGGCGCAGCTGGAGGGCCTCAAGCGCCCCAATGCCGCGCAGGACCAGACCGAGCACCGCATCTACGACGCGGACAACCGGGTCACCGCCACCGTCAACGGTGCGGGCGACGTGGTGCGCCTCGTCTATGACGCCAACGGCCTGGTGACCCAGCGCACCGCCTATGCCAATCGCCTGGACATGGGCGCCTGGAGCCCGGGCAGCGACCCGCAGCCCGTGCCCAGCGCGGCCGATGCCGTCACCCGCACCGTCTACGACGCGATCGGGCGCGCGCGCTACACCATCGATGCCACCGGCGCGGTCGTCTCCCAGCGCTACGACGCGAGCGGCAACGTCACGCAGCGCATCAGCTACGCCAACCGCCTGGACCTGGCCGCCAAGCCCCTGTCGGCCGGCCCGAGCGAATCGGAGATGGAACTGCGCCTGGTGCAGATCTTCGATGCGGCGCGCGACCAGCACGTGCGCTACCGCTACGACGCGGCCAACCGCGTCACCTTCAGCGCCGACGGCGTGGGCGGAGTCACCCAGTACCTGTACGACAAGAACGGCAACCTCCTGCAGGCCACCCAGTACGCCACCCCGGCCGGCGCCTTCCAGTGGCGCGACGAAGGCACCATCGGGTTCCTGGGCAGCGCGGCCCAGCCGGGCCAGCACGCCCTGTACCCGCTGGACGCCCAGGGCAACGAGATCCGCACCGCGCTGCTGGGCTACGTGGACGACGCGGCCGCTGCCGGCAACACCGCGCTCTACCTGGCGCGCCACACCGACGGCAGCTACTACTACACCACCGACAGCGCCAACCTGGACTTCGTCAAGACCCTGCCCGGCTGGAGCGTGCAGGGCAGTGGCATCGTGGGGTACATCCGCACCGTGCCCGTGGCGGGCACCACCGCGCTGTACCGGCTGAACCGCCAGGGCACCAACGAAAACCGCTACACCACCTCGCGCAGCGAAGTCGATGGCATCCTCGTCAACGTGCCCCAGACCAGCCTGTCGGACCGCTTCACGCGCAAGGTCTACGACGCGGCCAACCGGCTCACCAGCCAGGTCGATGCCAGCGGCGCCGTCACCACCTACGGCTACGACGCGGCCGGCAACCTCACGCGCGAGACCCGGTACGCCGCGCGCGCCAGCGCCTACACCAACCAGGTGGCCGGCGGCGCGCTGCTCGCGGCGCCCACCGCCGTGGCGGGCGATGCCGACCGCACCGTGCGCCACCTGTACGACCGCGCCAACCGCGAGACCGTCTCCATCGACGGCGAAGGCGCCGTCACCGAGCGCCGCTACAACGGCATCGGCCAGGTCGTGTGGTCCCGGCAAGGCGCGGTGGCGCTCACGGCGACCCAACTGGCGGCGCTCGATGCCGCGCTGGCGCAGCAGGGCGTGCTGGCCGGCAGCACCATCGCCGGCTACCTCACCGCCAGCCCGGCCCAGGACCGGGTCACGCGCAGCTACTACGACGCGGCCGGCCGGCTGGCCTTCGCGCGCGACGCGCTGGGGCAACTGCAGGGCTACGCCTACGACGGCGTGGGCCGCCTCACGGAGCGCACCGTCTACATGGCCGCGCAGAACGCGGACCACTGGCTGGACGAAGGCATCACCGGCTACACCCAGACTGCGGACGGCCCTGGCAGAAAACCCCTGTACCGCCTGAGCCGGGTGAGCGGCAGCAGCGACCACTTCTACACCACCGATGCCGCCGAGCGCGACCGGGCGCTGCAAAACGGCTGGCAAAGCGAAGGCAACGTCGGCTACCTGGACAGCGCCCCGGCCCCCGGCAAGGTGCCGCTGTATCGCCTGCGCCCGCCCGGCGACGGCAGCACCAACCACTACTACACCGCCAGCGAAGAGCTGCGCGCCAACGCCAAGCAGCAATCGGGCTGGATCGATGACGGCATCATGGGCTACATCGACGTCGCGCCCGGGCAGGGCAACGCCGCGCTGTACCAGATCAACGTCAACGGCACCGGCGAGCACTTCCACAGCCTGGGGCGCGCGGAGATCGACCTGGCGCTCACGCCGCAGCCGGTGCGCACAGCCGCCGACCGCATCGAACACATGCGCTACGACGCGGCCGGCAACCTCATCGCCAGCTCCGATGCGCCGCAACAGCCCGAAAGCACCACCACCTACGACGGCCTGGGCCACAAGACGTCCTTCACCAACAAGGCGGGCAGCACCTGGAGCTATGCCTACGACGCGGCCGGGCTGCTCGTGCAGGAAACCTCGCCCGAAGTCGTCCTGGCCGACGGACCCGCGCGCGTGGTCACGCGCATGGCCTACGACGCCCTGGGCCACCTCACCCAGCGCACCGAAGCGGCTGGCCGGCCGGAGGCGCGCACCACGCGCTACGAATACGACGCCCTGGGCCGCCAGATCAAGACCATCTTCCCGCCCGTGCCGGTGTACCAGGCGGAAAGCGCCAGCGCCTTGCTGGACAACGGCAGGAACGCCGCCGGCAGCCGCATCGACACCGCGGTCGCCGAGATCAGCAGCGAGACCCGCTACGACACCCTGGGCAATGCCGTGGCCGGGCGGGCCGCGGGCAGCACCGCGTGGAGCTACAAAGCCTACGACCGCGCAGGCCAGGTGGCCTACGACGTCGATGCGCTGGGCTACGTCACCGGCTACACCCGCAATGCCTGGGGCGAGACCGAGCGCCTGGTGCGCTACGACAAGGGCCTTGCGCTGCCCGCCGGCGGCGTGCCGCTGCTGCGCGAGATCGAAGTGCGCCAGGCCGTGCAGCCCGGCAGCGCCGACCGGGACATCCTCACCGGCTACGACCGCGCGGGCCGTGTGCAGGAAGTGCAGGAACCCTACGTCTTCTACTACGACAGCCAGACCGGCGTGCAGACCGCGGGCCGCAAGACCACCCGAAACGGCTACGACGCCTTCGGGGACCTGACCTCCGTCGCCGTCAACCTGGACGCCTCGCGCTGGGTCAGCACCCGGCACGGCTACGACCTGCTGGGCCGCCGCGTGAGCACCACCGATGCGCTGGGCTACGTCACCACCCAGGCGTACGACGCGGCCGGCAACCTCACGCGCCGCGTGGAGTTCGCCAGCGCCCAGAGCACCGCTGCCAGCGTTCCCAACACCGCTGGCGGCGACCGCGTGACCGATTACGGCTACGACCTGCTCAACCGCAAGACCACCGAAACCCGCCGCGGCGTGGCCTACACCGCCGCCAACGCGGGGGCGGGCAGCATCGGCGACGTGCTCCAGGAAAAAACGGGCGATCTCGTCACGCAATACGCCTACGACGCGCTGGGCAACCTCACGCGCACCACCGACGCCATGGGCGGCACCACCTACCAGTACTACGACGTGCTGGGCCGCGTGCGCGCCACCATCACCCCGGCCATCAACGTCGGTGTGGCCGCCAACGGCCAGGGCGCGGCCCCCGTCAACCCGCTCACCGAATTCCAGCGCGATGCGCATGGCAATGCAGTGACTACCACGCAGTACGCAAACGGAGCCACCCTCTCGGGCGATGGCGCCAGCTACAGCCGCAGCGCCGCAGGGGGCGCAGACCGCACCAGCATCACGCGCTTTGATGCGCAAGGCCACACCATCGAAACCATCGATGCGGAGGGCCGCAGCCATTACTACGCCTACGATGCCCAGGGCCGGCTGGCCAAGGAGTGGCAGAACGTCACCTACCTGGACGATGCGGGCACCCGGCAGATGCAAAGCCTGTGGCGCGCGTACGCCTACGACGCGCTGGGGCGGCAGACCCACACCTACGCCCCGCTGCAACGCAACACCGACCCCACCCAGCTGAGCCTGGGCGACACCGAACTCACCTACAACGCGTTCGGCGAAGTCACGCGCAAGCGCGTCCTGGACGCCGGGGTGGCGCTGCAGGGCGATGAAACCTACGAATACGACAACGCCGGCCGCGCCTGGCGCAGCAATGCCGGCGACGGCGTCGCCAAAGTGCTCGCCTACAACCTGCAAGGCCAGCAGACCCTGCAGCTGGTGGCCTCCGGCAGCATCGATCTGGCCGGCTACCGCACGGCCATGGAGGCGCTGGGCGGGCAGGCCGAAGTGGGCGAGCAGTTCCGGCGCACCGAAATGCGCTACGACGTGCTGGGCCGCCTGGTGCAGACCCTCGCGCCCGAGCGCGCGAGCGAGCAGACCATGGCCATCACCACGCGCCAGAACCTGCTGTACGGGGTCATCTCCCAGAGCGAGGTCGCCACCAACGGCGTGGTGGGGCAAAGCCGCAAGAACCAGGTGAACCTCGTGTGGCGCTCGCTGCAGGACCTGGGCAGCGGGGACGTGCGCATCACGCTGCAATACCTGTCCGAGGGCTACAGATACGGCAACCAGGAAAGCCCCGATCCGCAGGCGCAGAAATCCGTCACCCGCAGCATCGTGGTGAGCGCCGAAGAGGCGATGACCGGCTACGCGTTCCAGTGGGAATCGCCCCTGTCGCAAGAGGCCGGCATCGCCCGGGGCATCGCATCCATCCAGAAGATCCAGGTCGAAAAACTCGACATCTTCGGCAACTGGGCCACGCTGTACGACGTGCAGCAGCCCACCGCGAGCGCGGTCGAGCTCAACTGGACGGAAAGCGCGAGCCCGGGCTACATCTGGAACGAGGCGGGCGAGGGCCGCAAGCCCATCTACCGCTACTACAACCGCTACAACGACACCCACCTGTTCAGTGCCAACCCGGTGGACCGGGAGGCGCTGCTGAACCAGCGCACGGGCTGGCTGGACGAAGGCATTGCCGGGTACGTTGCGCAAAACCCCGGGCCGGGCCTGGTGGAGCTGTACCGCCTGGGCAAGGCCGGCACCGACATCTCGGTCTACACCTCCAGCGTCGCCGAGCGCAACCGGCTGCTGGGCAGCGGCTGGGAGAGCCGGGGCGTGGACGGCTACGTCGCCGCTCCCGGCAACGATGCGGGAGCGATGGCGCAGCAGGGGATGACCAAGCTCTACGCCCTGCAGCACAACCGCACGAGCGGCGTGGACAGCGAGTGGACCGACGGGCTGTACACCACCTCGCTGAGCGAGCGCAGCGCGCTCATGCTGGGCCGCAAGGAGCAGACGCAGTCGCAGACGGACCCGGTCTTCGGCGGCACCAAGAGCACCCCCGTGGGGCAGGTGACCATGCTCTACGGCCAGATACCCAGCCAGAGCATCGAGGTGAGCCTGCCGCAGGACGTGGTGAGCACGCTGCGCATCGAAACGCGCAGGACCGGCACTACGCAGTGGGTGCAGAGCACCCTGAACGCCTCCAACCTGCGCACGTTCGGCTCGGCGCACCGCATCGACCTGGGCGGCCTCGGGCTGGCGGCCGGTGGCTATGAATACCGCGTCACCAACGCCAAGGGCGATGCGGTGCGCGAAGTCGGCACGGGCACCTTCGCCATCACGGGCAATGGCGTGTCCGACGCCGACAGCGCGCCGCCACTGCAGGGCGTGGGCGTGATCCGGGCCAACATCGACGGCAGGACCTATTCAGTGCTGCAGTGGCCGCAGCCAGCGCAGAACCAGGGCGTGGTCTACCGTTGGCGCCCTCAGGGCAGCAGCGTGTGGACGGCTTCGCGCACGGTCGGCACCGGCGTAGTCGCCTATGGCGACGGGCGCACCAGCGGGTTTGGCGTGGGCATGCAGGGCGTGTCGCTGGACATGAGCCCGGGCGTGTACGAATACGAGATCGTGGTGACCAATGCGTTCGGTGGCACCGCCCAGCGGGCCAAGGGCGTCGTGACCATCCCGCAGGCGATGTCGGTGCGCGACACCACGCCCCCCATCGTGATGGCCAACAACAACGTCACCAATCTGGGCATCGTGGGCTATCTCTGGAACAGCCCGGCGGCGGATCGCAAGCCGCTGTACCGCTATTACTTTCTGTACCAAGGCAACGCCCACCACATTTCCACGGCCGATGCCAACGTCATTGCCGAGTTCGACGGCATCATCGCGCGGGACGCGGCGGCGGGAGCGCCGCCGGCGATGGTCAAGGAAGGCATCCTGGGGTACGTGCAGACCTCGCCCACGGGGTCCAACCAGAGGCTGTACCAGTACATCTACGGCGGCGACACCGTATTCCGGCTCACGGCCAACCCGGCGGATGTGGGCAGCTACCTGCCCATCTACGCGGAGCCCAAGAGCGATCCGAACTTCCACTTCAACCCGGGCACCTGGTACCAGAACGCGTACCAGAACGACGGCTACATCTCCAGCGTGCCGGTGGATGGGACCACGCCGCTGTACGCCGTGTACAACGGCAATGCGGTGGGCGGACGCAGCCTGGGGGACTACCTGACCACCCCCAGCGAATACGAGATCACCTCCACCTTCATGCTGCGGGCCGTGACCGCGGCCACGCAGACCGTGGGCGGCGTGGGCATGGGCCGCGCGGTCATCGACGGGACCGATCACGCGGTGCTGCAATGGCCGCAGCAGGAGGCGGGCGTGCGGGTCAAGATCACGGCCTCGCCCGGCATCCCCGGCGGCACGCCGGCACCCTACCTGTTCCGCCAGGGCGATGGGCGCTCGCAGTTCGCCGGTGGCGCGGCACTGCAGGGCTTCGTGCTCGATGGGTTGAACGGGGGCACCACCTACCAGATCCGCATCGAGATCGAACACCCTGCGAGCGGCAATCAGAAAGCCTACATCGCCCGCACGGACGTGGCGATCACCGTGCCCTCCACCGGAGCCAACGGCCAGGTGACCATGGCGGACACGACGCCAGCCTACGTGCCGCAACTGCGTGCGCAGACCCAGGTGCAGGGCGGCTTGAGCGCCCGGCCGGTGACGGTGCGGGAATACGACCGGTGGGGCAACGTGGTGGCGATCGACGAGACGCAAGGGCTGGGCGCGGGCAAGCTCGTGCGCACGGCCACGCTGCGCTATGACGCCAACAACCAGGTGGTGGAGCAGCGGCGGCTGCACGAGGACGTGAACTTCGCGCAATCGTGGGCGAGCACGAAGATCTACTACGACGCGCTGGGCCGGCAGGTGGGCCTGCGCGATGCCAACGGCAACCTGAACGCGCAGGTGCGCGATCTGGCGGGCAACGTGGTGCAGGAGCGGCATGCCGACGGCGGCCGGATCGACAGCGCGTACAACGCCTTCGGGGACAAGGTGTCCTCGGCCGAGCGGGTGACGGACAGCCGCACAGTGGTGACGAAGTACAGCTACGACAAGCTCTCGCGGCTGGAGCAGACGTCGCTGGCGCAGGGCATCTCGCGCTACGAGGTCAATGGCACGGGCGGGGCGGTCAACACCGCCACACCTGCGGACGGCGCACTGCACGCCTCCAACGGCGTGGACATCAGCGGCGCGATCACGCAAACGGTGCTGGAGACCAACCAGTACGACGAAGCGGGGCGCAAGGTGCGGGTGGTCAACGGCAATAACGAAGCCACGCGCTACCGCTACGACCGGGCAGGCAACGTGGTGCTGAGCGGGCAGGAGACGGCCAAGGTCACCGACCCCCTCAAGAAACCCGGGGTCGACAATACCCCGGTGGCACCCCTGGCCTACCAGATGCGCTACCGCTACGACGCGCTGGGCCACAAGGTGGGCCAGACGGATGCGGCCGGCATGAGCCAGTCCTGGACCTACAACACCTTCGGGCGCCTGATCGGGCGCACGGACGGCAAGACCGGTGGCGGCACGGTGGACTTCCAGTACACCTACAACCGGGCGGGCGACCTCACGCACGAGGGCAATGGGGCCAGCAAGAGCCTGGACTACCGCTACGACGGTGCCGGCCAGCGCATCGAGATACGGGACAACAACCTGGGCCAGACCACCAACTACGGCTACGACCTGGCGGGCAACCGGGTGTCGGAGAAGATGGCGCAAAAGACGCTGCTGTCCTCCGGGGTGCTGGACAACGTGGTGTACCAGGACAACCACCTGGTGTATGACGCGCAGAACCGGCTGCGGGCGGTGTTCGACAGCCGCGCGGATGTGCGCATCACATACGACCTGGCGGGCAACCCGCTCGCAGGTGACGACGCACGTGATCAACACCATCCGCCCGGATGCGAAGTCGCAGCCGGCGAAACGTAGTGGTGCCAGGACCAGCAGGTGATCCACACCAGCACGACCGCCTACGGC
>NZ_BAAJYT010000021.1:0-38459 GCF_057541515.1 Acidovorax sp. KNOB132 | reverse complement strand
CGGGGGCCTGGCGCGACGAGCAGCTCGCCGTGTGCAACGCCGCCGGCGAGCGCATCGGCACCGTGGAGCGCGGCGCCGTGCGCCCCTTGGGGCTCGCCACCCAGGCCGTGCACCTAGTGGGCAGCGCGCCGGGGGGCTGCCTGTGGGTGCAGCAACGCGCCTTCGACAAACCCACCCACCCTGGAAAGTGGGACACGCTCATGGGCGGCATGGTCAGCGCCGCCGACACGCTGGACACGGCCCTGGAGCGGGAAACCTGGGAAGAGGCGGGCCTGCGCACGAGCGCGCTGCACGCCGTGGCGCACGGCGGCCACGTGGACTTCGCCCGGCCCAGCAGCGACGGCGAAGGCGTGGGCTACATGGTCGAGCGCATCGACTGGTTCCACGCCACCGTGCCCGAGGGCCTGGTGCCCGAGAACCAGGACGGCGAGGTGGAACGGTTCGAACTGCTGCCCAACGCCGAAGTGCACGCACGGCTGGCGCGCGGCGAGTTCACGCCGGAGGCGGCGCTGGTGCTGGCGGGGTTCTACGGCTGGTAGCGCGCGAGGGCCCTGGCAGGTCTCGCTTCGGTGCGCCGCAAGGCGTTTCGGGCTGGGGTGGGGGATTGGGGCCATCCGCTGGTCAGATCGGAAACACGGGCCCAGCCCCGTTTTCCAAGGAAATCACCATGCTCGGTCTCGGTCACATCAAGCGCAAACTCACCGGCGGCTCTTCGTCTTTGGAGCGGCCGGCATCGCCCCCCGCTTCGCCGCCGCGCACGTCGCCCCATCGGCACGCATCTCCCCACGGAGTGCCACCATCGCGGCAGACGGGGGCGGGGCCTGTGGCCGGGCAAATGGGGCAGCCGCGGATTGACCTTCAGGCACAGCGCAACAGGACTGCACGCCTGGATTGGAGCGTGGCTTCCCAACTCTACGATCACCGCGTCATTTCAGCCGAGAGGAACAAGATCGGGAGCCAAATGTTCGCGCAGGCGACTGGCAGCGAGACATTCGTTCCAGATCGCGCGGCCCTTGATAGAGCGGTCAAGGAGAACCTGACGGCGCGCGCCAATGCGAGCAACTGCTCGACCGAAGAGGTTTTCCGACGCACGGCGGCCGACCCGCATCTCAAAGCGGAGTACGAGGCAGTGTGCGCAAAGATGAGCACCATCAACAACCAGGGGGTCAGTTTCCATCGATTTGAAATGCTGCACATTGCCGCTGAGAATCTCGCGGCCCGCCAGCGGGCGGGGCAGCGGCAAAACCTGCAAGGAGGCGCTCACCAGCCGACCGCCAGCACTCCCGCATACCCATCGCAGCGCCTGCGCAGGCAGCGCGATGAAAGTCCGGCGCCCCGGCCTGGGACGTCGAGCGAAGGGGCTGGGCCCTCGCGCCCACAGGAAGCCATTCGCCGGCCGGGCAAAGAACCCGTGCAGCCCGAGGCCCCTTTGGAATCCTCCAGTCCGACTTCGCCTTCGGCGACCGGCTGGCGGGCCGCGACGTCCCGAAGGACACGGCCTGCATCACCGCCGCCCCCGGAATCCGTTGCCGCCCCGGTTCCTGCCTCGCCTGCCAGCGCCGGCGCGCCATCCGACGCGACCGGCCCGTCCGTGACGGCAGGGGAGGGGCCGAAGCTCAGCCGCAGCACCCAGTTCCAAGGCCGGCGCTTCAACGCGGCGTACGCAGCGGTCCGGCCGCAAGGTGGCGCCGAGCCGGCCGCTACGGTCGCGGCGCTCGCCGGAAGGTCCAGTTTGCCGAGTACGCGGTGAGGGAAGGGATCGCTGAGAAAACGGATGGCACGAAAGGAAAGCCCGCACCGCTGCCCGGTGAGCTTCGGGACGGCAGTCTCTCGGAAATCAATCAGCAGATCCACAGAAATAAGATCATGGAAAGCCAGGGCATGCTCCCGCCCGATGATGAAGACGAGGCAGAGACATCCGCATCGTCCGAAGCGGGCAGTCGCCGCACATCCGAACCCCTGACGCTGGAAAGTTTCGGTTTTTCGCTGGAGCAGGACAGCGATTCGGACACCATCTCCGACCACGGTCTGGCAGACGAAGAAGCCATGGAGGTCAGCGAAGAAGACCGGGCGGCGATTGGATCGATGGGCGGCCGCATGTTCACCCGGCCGGGCGTAGGACGCTGATTGCCGATGCGATGCCCCGTGCATCGCTGAGTGAATCATGCCGCTAGTAACAAGCACGTCTCGGCGAACGGGAGCGTGCGGCAGGTTCGCCCCCCGGCCTCGTGGCGGGCGTGGTCGAGGCGATCCAGCAGACCGGCATCCGCCACCACCTGCTGGCACTGACCGAATCGTTGGCGCTGGACAACGTGGAAGACTCGGTTGCCAAGAGGCACCTGCTGCGCATCAATTTTCTAATGCTATTGTTTTTATAGCGATATGCCCTAGTGTTTATTGCGGCGGAGGCCTTTCAGGCTCTTCATGCCTACGGTTGGTGCGCAGCCGGTTCACGGCGGAGGCGGCGCTGGTGCTGGTGCTGGTGCGGTTTGCTGGCCGCAGAAGTGAAGGCCAAGGCCAGTCGATTGCGTTTTGCAACGCACTGCTTCGGATGGCTTCGGCGCCCATCTGGCGCATGCCTAAAGTAGAGCCATGTTCCACACTGCACGCAAGGATTCCCATGTTCAACGGCATCACCCATAAATTAGGCATAGGTCGCAGCAAGTCCAGCGACACGCAGGCCCATCCGAAAGAGGGTTCAGGCAAATCCTCGGGGAGTTCGTCAGGAAGGACATCGCGCCATTCGCATGACGCTCCACCCGGAATGCCTTCTTCTCGTGCCCAATCGGGAGCCGCTGCGTCTGAGCAGGGCGCTCGCCCCCGCACGCAGATCGGTGGGGACTCGTCTTCGGGCCGCCCACTCAGCGTCAAGGAGCAGCGGTACCAACAGTTGATGGCGCAAGCGGCCGCGCAGGGTGGTGTCTATGCACAAGGCAGCTACACGCCCAAACCGAAAACGGAAAAACCGCCAGCCTCTGTGCCTTCTCCGTCCTCGAGCTTCACGCGTCAGGAGTCTTTCGAGCCCGACATGCAAACCATGATGTTCAACACGCCCGATGCGAAGGAGTTTTATCAGCACATGGTGAACCCTGGCGCGCAAGCCCAAAGCAGTGCGTCTGCCGACGCTGCCGCGCCACCGAGCGGTCGTGTTTTTTGGACGCAGCGGGCCGATCCAGAACCGCGATTACAACGCTGGGCCGGCGCCTCAGCGTTAGGGCGCTGGCGCAAGCCGCTGAGAGCGGGTTTCGAAGGCTTGGCGATGCAAGTTATGACGTCGCTTCGGTCGAGTGCCTTGGCTCTGCACGGGGCGGACTTCTTGTCTGCCGCTCCTGAGCCACCGTCCGTACCAGGTCCCACGCGGCCTGGGCCACCGGCGCCAGCGCCCGGTTGCGGCGGTGGACGAGCACGATTTCGCGGTCCACGCGCGGGCGCAGCGGGCGCACGGCTACCCCGGGCAGGCCCTCTGGCGGCAAGGCCAGCGTGGGCACCACGGTGATGCCCAGGCCCGCGGCCAGCATGCGAAAGATCGTGGTCGGATGGCCGACCTCCTGCGCCACGGTGGCGGCCACGCCCTGGGCGGAAAACGCCTGGTCGATGAGGCGGCGGCTGCCCGAGGCATGGTCGAGCAAAACCAGCGGTTCGCCCGCCAGATCGGTCCAGCGCACGCTGCGCCGGCGCGCCAAAGGATGGCCAGGCGGGCAGGCCACGCAAAAGGGCTCGGTGAGGATGGCCTCGCAGGTGAGCGCCTCGCGCTCGCCAGGGTCGATCACCACGCCGAAATCCACCTCGCCCGACAGCACGCTCGCCAGCACGTCGTTCTGAATGCGGTCCAGCAGCACGATCTGCAGCCCCGGAATCTCGCGCTGGCAGCGGGCGATGCAGTCAGGCATGAGGTGGGCCGAAAGCGTGGGGCTGCTGGCCACGCGCACCCGGCCCCGCCGTTCGGACGCCATGCCGCGAACGTCCAGCAGCACCGCGTCCAGGTCTTCCAGCACGCGCTCCAGGCGGGCGGCGAGGCTGCGGCCCGCCTCGGTCAGCTCGACCTCGCGCGTGGTGCGGTTGAGCAGCTGCAGACCCAGTTGCGCCTCCAGTTCGGTGATGCAGCGGCTCACCGCGGGTTGCGTCAGGCCGATCTGTTCGCCCGCACGGCTGAAATGGCGCGTGGCGGCGACGGCGCGAAAGACATGGAGCTGGCGCAGCGTGACATTCATGATTTCCCATCATAAAACCATCAGATAAATCCATTTCTCTTTGGATCGCGCGGCGGGCCTAATGGCGGCCATCCGATTGCAAAGGTTCCGCGCTCCATGGCCCGCTCCCGTTTCCTTCCTGACAATTTCACCCTCGCGCTGCTCGCCACCGTGGCGCTGGCCAGCCTGCTGCCCGCCTCGGGGCGGGTGGCCCAGGGCTTCGAGCAGGCCACGCTGGCCGCGGTGGCGCTGCTGTTCTTCCTGCACGGCGCCAAGCTGTCGCGGGAGGCCATCGTGGCCGGCCTGTCGCACTGGCGCCTGCACCTGGTGGTGGTGGCCTCGACCTTTGTGCTCTTTCCGCTGATCGGCTGGGCGCTGCGGCCGGTGCTGCAGCCGCTGGTCACGCCCGAGCTGTACCTGGGCGTGCTCTTCCTGTGCGTGCTGCCGGCGACCGTGCAGTCGGCCATCGCCTTCACCGCCATGGCACGCGGCAACATGCCTGCCGCCGTGTGCGCTGCCTCGGGCTCGACGCTGCTGGGCATCGTGATCACGCCGCTGCTGGTGGGCTGGCTGCTGCCGGGCGTTCCCATGGCGCATGGCGCCGCCGGCGCAGCGGGTGGGGGCACGCATGATCTGCTGGCCAGCATCGGGCGCATCACGCTGCAATTGTTCGTTCCCTTCCTGTCAGGCCATCTGCTGCGCCCGTGGATCAGCGGCTTTGTGCAGCGCCGTGCCGCGGTGCTCAAGTTCGTGGACCAGGGCTCGATCCTGCTGGTGGTCTACACGGCTTTCAGTGCGGCGGTGATCGAGGGGCTGTGGCGGCAGATTCCGCTGCCGGCGCTGGCCGGGCTGCTGGTCGTGTGCGCGGTGATTCTGGCCATCGCGCTGACGGCCACGACGTGGATCAGCCGACGGTTCGGGTTTTCGAAAGAGGACGAGATCACTGTGGTGTTCTGCGGCTCCAAGAAAAGCCTGGCGAGCGGCGTGCCCATGGCCAAGGTGCTGTTTGCCTCGCACGCGGTGGGGGCCATCGTGCTGCCGCTGATGGTGTTCCACCAGCTGCAGCTCATGGTGTGCGCGGTGCTCGCACAGCGTTATGCCCGCCGGCCCGAGGGGCTCGCCCCCGCGGATCGCATCGCCGGCCATGCGGCAGCGGCCCGCGCGGCCGAGACGCCGCGGGTTCCGTAGGGGCGAGGGCAGGGGCTGATAGAGGGCGTTGCGGGGCCGGGTGGCTGGCAGAGACGGCGCACCCCCGCTTCGCTTAACGCGCAGCCGGTTCGCGCGGGTGGGCGCGATGGCGTCCGAGGTGTGCCATCTTGCCCTGTGCTCGCCGATGGCCGGGGGGCGTCCCTCCTCCCCCGACCCCATGCCCAGCCCCGTGCCTTCTGTTCCTTCGTCGTCCCGCCGGCCCTGTCCCGCCACTGCGCAGGAAGCCACGACTTCCGCGGATCAACGCCCCGCGCAACGACCGCGCCTGACCGGTCCCTCGTCCCTGCCGGGGCAGGCCGGTCCGCCTCTGCCGCCGCGGCGTTCCGGGCTTGCGCTGCCGATGACGCCCGCCCGCACTGCGCTGTGGCGATGGGTGAGAGCCCATGCGGATGCGCCATTGCTTGACAATGCGTCCGCCCTGTCGCGCATGGGCATCGAGCCCGAAGCCCGCCTGCTGGCGCCCGTGCCCGACCGCCCCAGCGTGCCCACCTCGTCGGCCTCCCCAGGCGGCCTGTGTCTGCCCATGAGGCTAGCCCTTCCTCCGGCTCCCCGTGTCGCCCTGCCGGAAGGCGACACGGCTGCCGTGCAGAGGCGCCAGGTGGTCGATTGGTTGAGAGAACTGCGCGCGGTGGCTGCCGACCTGCACGACGAGGGCACCAGCCCGGACGAGGAGCCCGATGCCACCCGCAAGCTCGACAAGCTGGCCATGCCGGCCATGGTGGCCGCGCTCAATGCAGAGGACCCGCAACTGCGCCTGGTCTATGCGCACGTCAACGAGCCCGACGACCGGGGCCTGGTGCCCGACAACGAAGGCTTTGGCTCCTCGGAGTGGACGCAATTCATGAAGGCCGCAACTCCGGGGCGCTGGCGGGTCGTCCTGGACAACTCGTCCCACAACCTTGCGCTGGACGTGCGGATTGACGGGTTGCCGGGGCAGCCCGGCCGCCGCGGATCCATCGTGCACTTGAGCCCGTCCTTGGCGGGGAACGCCGAGCCACTCATCACCGCCGCCCAGATGGCGAGCCATCTGCACCTGCCGGACGATTGGCCTTTGCTGCTTGCGGACGTGCCGGCGCAGAAGAGCCTGCGTTCCTGCAGGATCTTTGCCCTTTCGATGGCCCTGAAGTGCCACAAAGATGCCTCCATCGACGCCCTGCATGACCAGCGCCTGCGCGGCGCACCGCTGCCGTTTGCCACGGTGCCGGTCGAGGCCGAGTTGCTGCAGCCGGCCGAATACTCGAGCGACGACGACAGCTTCGGCAGAGAAGGCGATGGTGACGACGTGGCATCTTCGGATTCAGAATCCGATGCCGATTCTTCCTCGCGGCTGCCGCGGGACGCCGGCAAGCGCGGTGCGAGTGACGTTGCGCAAGACCGGCAACTTGCGCCGGCTCACCCTGCCGCGCCTGCGCAGAGGCAGCGGACGGGCCTGCTGGGGCACTATGCCCTGGACGCAGCGGACTGGGTCGGTCTGCCGTTCATGAAGCATGCCCAGTCCCGCAACGAGGTGCTGGCCTATCTGGCCCGGAGCCCGATGAACCCATCGGATCCCGTGAACCGCAAGGGGCAGACGCTGTTGCAGCGCCATGATGCCCACCGGGTCGCGCGCTGGCCGCAAGCCGATGCGCGGCACTCCGGACCGCTGATGCAAAGCGCATCGATCGAGCTCAAGCGCATCACTTTCCTTGACAAGGCGCTGCAGCATGCCGCCCGTTGCCCGCCGCAAGAGGTGCAGGACTTGTGCGCGTTCATGGACGGTGTGGACCGCCGTTGGCGGGACCGTTACCGCAATTGAACGCGCTGCGGCGCTCGTCGCCGCGCGGGCGGCCCGGGTGGCGGGCACCGGCCTCATTCCTTTTCTTCGCCGGGCGGCACCTTCAGGCGGTCGTTGCGGACCTCTTTCATCATGGCCTCGCCCTCGGGGTCTGTGTCGTCCACCGGCACGCTGTCTTCCTGGGTGATTTCCGGCTCGTCGTCGCCGTGGGGGTGCTTGGGGGTGTTCATCGTGTCTCCTGGGACGGAAAATACAGGCCGGGCAGGCCCTGGCAGGCCTTGGCAGGCGTTCGCAGGGCAGGCCCCCGGTCGTCGGCGGGCGCCGACTGTGCTCAATCAAGGCTGCAGCAATTCCGGTTGCGTGCGAATCGACGTGCGATCGCGCTGGTCCTTGAGCTTGCCGAGGGCGCTGTCCAGCGCGCGCTGCAACTTGGCTTCGGCGCCTCGGAAGGCTTCATCCACGGTGGGCGCGTTGTGGGTTGCGACAACGGGCGCATGCTGGGGCACCAAAGCCTCGATCACGCAGCGCTTGTCGTCCGCACCACCCCGGTCATGGTTGACGTCCGACAGGTGCACTTCGACGCGCCGCACGCCCTCGGTGAACCGTGACAGATTCTTCCGGATTTCGGCGTCGGCCCAGCGTTCCAGGCTCTCGCGGTTTTCCATGCCATTGCCCGTGTTGATGTGAATTTCCATGAGATCTCCTGATGCAGATAAGAGAGCCCAGAGTGCCTTGGGCGGTCCCGCCGCCCTGTAGGCCGAGGGAGCATGGGGCCGTGCGCAGGGTCCTTTGTCACGTTGCGTGACACCTGGGCTGAAGCCCCCCTCACATCGCTCAGCCGTGGCGCTGCGCCCCGTGGAAATCCAAAAAAAAGCCATGCGGGTGCCTTGGCATGGGGCGGATTCGCCTGTTAAATTTCGTAAGAGGGGTGAGAGGTGCTGCAGGCGTCGAGCCATGCACCCGAAGCGGAAGACGCAGGCGGTTTTCCGGACAGCGGCCCCGAGTCTTTGCCGCGACCCGAGCGTCGTTTCCCGCCCTGTCTCCCGATTCGGGAAGGGGCATCCGGCAAAGAAGTCGTTTCTCAAAAAAATCAGAACGGGTTGCGCCATGCACACGATTTCCTCTGGCCCGCGGCATGGCCGCCATGTCCTCGCGGCGTTGATCGCCTGTACGGCATCTCTGCATGTCGCCGCAGCGCATGCCGCCGATGTCCGCATCACGCTGCCCCCTGGCGGCGGCTTCAGCGTGCGCAGCAGTGGCGGCGCCGATGAGCGCCTGCGGGTGCAGTCCGATGGCGCGGTCCTGTTGCCTGCACTGCCTGCCTCGCCGCAACAGGGCCAGCTGGCATGTTTCGATGGCGCTTCGGGCCGCCTGGGGAGTTGTTCCCCGGCCGCTGCTTCGGCCTTGGCGGGGCCCACCGGCGCGACCGGTCCGGCCGGGCCCGGTGGGGCGACAGGTGCTACGGGGGCCACGGGCGCGCAGGGGGCGACCGGTGCAACCGGGTCATCGGGTGCGACCGGCGCGACGGGGCCCATCGGATTGGTCGGCGCCACCGGTCCGGCAGGTCCGCAAGGCCTGCAGGGCGTGATAGGGGCCACGGGCCCGACCGGCGCGGCGGGCGCCACCGGCACGGCGGGTGCGACCGGGGCCACCGGCCCTGCGGGCACTGGCGGGGCGGTGAGCGCGGTGTCGATGGCCGCGCACAACACGGCCGGCTCCACCATCGCCGTCCTGCTGGGGGGCACCAATGTGCCGATGCCGCAGGCGCAGAACCTCGGCGGTGGCTTTGTCGCCAATGGTTCTAGCGACGTCTTCACGGTGCCCACCACGGGCCGCTACCGCGTGAAATACGCCATGCGCACCACTGCCGCCACCCTGGCGAGCGCCCGGGTGCTCATCAATGGCGCTTCTTACCCGGCCTTGACCGAGGTGCCCAGCATGTCGACGAACCGGTATCTCGGCGAGACCATCGTGACGCTGATCGCGGGCTCCACCTTGCAGGCCCAGTTCTATGGGATGTTGGGCTCGGTGACCTTGGACGGCGGGGCGGGCGCGACCCTGATCGTCGAGCAGATGGACTGACCCCATCCGATGGGCGCACGGGCGGGCGCCGGGACCACCGCTTCGCTAGCGGGCGGGCAGAAGATCCGCCACCCGTTCGGCGGGCCGGCACAGGCGCACGCCCCGCGGCGATACCACGATGGGTCGGTTGATGAGTGCGGGGTGGGCTGCCATGGCATCGAGCAGCCGGGTGTCGTCCAGGGCCGGATCGGCGAGGCCCAGTTCGGCATGCAGCGGGTGCTTCTCGCGCAGCATGTCGCGCGCCGGCACGCCTGCCCGCGTGACCAGCCATGCCAGCATGGCGCGCGAAGGCGGGGTCTTCAGGTACTCGACCACATGCGGCTCGATGCCGCTCGCACGGATCATCGCCAGCACGTTGCGCGAGGTGCCGCATTCCGGGTTGTGATAGATGACGACGTCGGGTTCGAGGGCACGGTCGGGCAGGGCAGGGGAGGTCACAGGCGGGGCTTTCGGCAAGGGGTCTGGCGGCAGCAATGGCGCGGCACTCGGAAGGGGCACGTGCGTGGGTGGCGAGCCCGTCATTTTCCGATCGTGGCGTCCTGCGCCGCGCCGGTGGCCGAGCGCAGGCGGTTGGGCGCCAGGGCACCGGCCGAGTCCAGGATGGGATAGGCGATCGAGCAGATGTGCGAGTTGATGCGCTTGAGTTCGCTGATCAGGTCGATGTGCAGCGAGCTGGTTTCCATGCTCTGCACCGTCTTGTCCGCCAGGCGCACCAGATGGGTGGCGGCGTAGGCGCGCTCCAGGTCGCGAAAGCGCGCCTTTTCTTCGAGCAGCTTCTGCGCGTCGCGCACCGTGCCGTTGAGGAACACGCTCATTCCCAGGCGCAGGTTGTTGATCAGGCGCTCGTGCAGCTCCGTGATCTCGGCCATGCCGGCGTCGGAGAACTGGCGGCCCTTCTTGATCTTCTTGTCTTCGATGTCCAGCAACACGCGTTCGATGATGTCGCCGATCTGCTCCATGTTGATGGTGAAGCTGATGATGTCGGTCCAGCGCCGGCTCTCGTCCTCGCCCAGCGCCTCGCGGGAAATCTTGGTCAGGTAGTACTTGATGGACGAATACAGCTCGTCCACCTCGTCATCCATCTTGCGCAGGCGTTCGGCCAGTTGCACATCATTTTTCTTGATCACATCGAGCACACCCAGCAGCATGGTCTCCACCACGTCGGCCTGGTGCAGCGCCTCGCGGGCGGCGCAGGAAATGGCGAGCGACGGGGTGGACAGGGCCGAAGGGTCCAGGTGGTGGGGCCGCAGGCTCTGCGCGCCCACGGGCTTGGGCAGCAGACGTGTCACCCAGGTGGCCACCCATTGCGTGAACGCGATGAACCCCAGGCTGATGACCACGTTGAAGCCCAGATGGAACAGCACCACGCCCTGCGCGGTACCTGGCATGTGGGGCTGCACATAGCGTAGCCACAGCCCCGCGAACGGGGCCACCAGCGCCACGCCCATCAGCTTGAAGACGAGGTTGCCCACGGTCACCTGCCGCACCTCCACGGCCGATTTGGCGGTGGTCAGCACGGCCAGCAGGCCGCTGCCCAGGTTGGCCCCCAGCACCAGGCCCAGGGCCACGTCCAGCGGCACCACGTGCGAGGCCGCCATGGCCGAGATGAGCAGCACGATGGCCAGGCTGGAGTACGCGATCACGGCCAGCACCGCGCCCATGACGATCTCCATCACGATGTCGCTGTTGAGCGAGCCGAGCATGGCCTTGATGATGGGGGAGGCCAGCATGGGGCCGCTGGCCTGCACGACCATTTCGAGCGCCAGCAGCATCAGCCCCAGCCCGATGAGCACGCGCCCCACGCGCCCGGCCGAGCTGGACTGGCGGGTGATGAACAACACCACGCCCACGAAGATGAAGAGGGGGGACAGCCACGACAGGTCGGTGGAGAACAGCACCGACATGAGGGCCGTGCCCACGTCGGCCCCGCGCATCACCGCCAGCGCGGCGGGCAGGGTGATGAGCCCCTGGCCCACGAACGACGAGGTCATGAGCGAGGTGGCCGTGCTGGACTGCACCAGGGCCGTCACGCCGATGCCCGACAGTGCTGCCGTGAAGCGGTTGCCCATGCTGCGGGCGAGCATGGTGCGCAGGTTGGCGCCGAACACACGCAGCACGCCCGTGCGCACCAGGTGGGTGCCCCAGACCAGCAGTGCCACGGCGGCCAGCAGATTCAACAGGTGCTTCATGAAAGGGATCGGATGCTTCACCCGGGGGCGGGGCACAGGGCTCCTGGCCTGCCTGCCGTTCCGGGAGTGACAGCATACTCCTGAATCCATAGCAGCCCGCCAGCAACCACGGGCCTGGGCGGGTCGGATCGGTGTGCCGGGTGGCCTGGATGGCACGGGATGGCCCGGGTTTCGCGCGCCGGGCAAGGGCTTCGGGCGCTGCGGCGCGGTGGGTCAGGCCCGTTCCTACCCTCGGCCCTTCCACTAAAGCATTCAAGGGAGAAGCCATGGTCCACCTCAAAGAAATCACGTCTCCGCCGCGCGTTGCCCGCTCCGTTGAGGAGCGCATCCAGGAGGGCGCACCGCAACGCAGGTCCAATTCCATGTCCGCAGCGACACTGGGCTTGCAGGGCAGAGCGCTGGCCCTGCAAACCAAACCCGAGGATTCGGGGCCGCCGCCCACCCGCCGTCCCCCTCCGCCGAAACTTTCCCGACCAGCCGGGGTGCGTCACCGCGAACCGGCCGTATCCGGCACCGCTGCGTCAGCCTCGGCGACCCGTGCGGCGGCGCTTGCCGAGGCGCGTGCCGGCAAGGCCAAGGCTGTCGCCGTCGCCTCTACAGGCCGCTCGGGCCCTCCGCCCGTGGAAAATACCGACGCATGGCGCGACCTCGCAGCCGCAGGGATTCTGAGGATGCAGGGGTATGTCGGCCAACCAGAAAAGTCAGTGGCCGAAAACCCGGCGGCAATGCAGATCCGGATCAAGCGTCTGCAAAGCATGGCGAGCCTCAAAGCCGATTCGCTGCGCTTTCAATCGGAAATGCGCAAGCAGATGAACGGCTTGGACGGGAGCGCGACGCCGGAGAGCTACAAAAAAATGGGTGCAGGCTGCATCGGTGAACCTGGAAGCGGTGTTCCAGACAGCGGAGGCTGCGGCGCGCGAGATGCATGCGCGGCTGGAGGTAGAACCTGAATCGGACGCTGACTCCGATACGGACGTCTTCATGGACGCGCGGTCGGATTGGGACGCGGATCTGGAAACGCACACGGAAGCAAAAACAGATGCTGCAACGGAAGCGAATGAAAGTGTGCAGATCGACGTGGAGGCCAACGTGGCGTCCACCCAGTCGGAATCTCCGAAATCGGCTGCCAGCCCCCGTGACGGTGCATTGATCGCATCGACCCTGCCGGTGGCCAGCGCTTCTTCGACCGAGGGCTCCGCACCGGCTTCCCCCACACATGTTGCCAGCACGGCGGCTGCCGAATCAGCCGCCGCGCTGGCACAGAGAGCGGCAGACGAAAAGCGCCACGAAATGGCGCAGGCCCTGTTGTCGCTCCGCACCATGAACATGAGATATCACGTCAGTGGCGTGCTGGAACTGCTCGGAAACGTCCAGGCGATGGGTAGAAAGATCCAAAACCTGGAGCAGGTGCTGGCGACTAAAGATGAACTGCTTCAAGGCCATGGCGATCTGGTGGAACAACTGGCCGACGAAACGCTGAGCGCCCGGCTGGATCCTCGGCAGCTCAAGCAGTGGCGCGATGCGGCGGCCATGAACCCTGGAGCGAAATTCAGTGAACTGGCAGCATCGATCAGCGACATCAAAGCCCGCATGCGCAACGGTGTGGAGCATCTGACTAGGATCGAGGGCTACTTCATGGAAGAGATTTTTCCGAGGAGCCGATGAGCGAAGCCGTGCCGAGCGGCGCCATCGCGGCGAATGGGTTTCGGTGGACGAGATCCTCAATCGATGAGTTGCCCCGCCTCATGGAACGGATACGGCCCGGGATATGTCCCGCTGGCCGCGATGTGGCTGACCAGCCGCCCGTCCTGCGGCAGCGCATGCACCGCAAAGCCCGGCGGCTCCAGCGTCCAGGCCGAGGCGGCGTCGGGCGCCAGGTCCAGGCACACCTGGTGCGCGGGCGATGGCACGGTCGCTGCCAGCGTGCCGCCGAAGCGCACCTGGATGGCGCGGTGCAGGTGGCCGCAGACCACCCGCTCCACGTTGGCGTGCCGCGCCACGATGGCCTCCAGCGCTTCGGCGCCTTCCAGCAGGCCGATGGCGTCCATGTGGCCGATGAGCGTGCGAAACGGCGGGTGGTGCATGGCGATCACCACGGGCCTGCCGCGGTGCGCTTCCAGTTGGCGCTCCAGCCAGGCGAGCCGTGCCTCGCACAGGCCGCCTTCGCTGGCGCCGGGCACCACGGTATCGAGCGCGATGAGCTGCAGCCCGCCCACCGGCACGCTGTATTGCACGAAGCCTTCTTCGCCCAGGTAGGCGTGCTCGGGAAAGCTGGCGCGCAGTTGCTCGCGGTCGTCGTGGTTGCCGGGCAGCAGGTAGAGCGGCATGGCCCCGAGTGGCGCCAGCAGGTCGCGCAGGTGGCCGTATTCCGCAGGCCGGCCGAAGTCGGTCAGGTCACCGGTGACCACGACGGCATCCGGGCGCTGAGGCATGCGCAGCACCGTGTCCACAGCCTGGCGCAGGTAGGGGGCGGTGTCCAGCCGGCCATAGGCCAGCCGGCCGGGCTCGCGGATGTGCAGGTCGGAGAGCTGCAGGAGCAGGGTGGTGGTGTTCATGCGAGTCATGCGGGTCATGCGCTGAGGCTTTCGGTGACGGACAGCAGGCGGTGCGTGGCGATGCGAAAGCCTACCCGCTCGCCCTCGCGCGCGGGATGGTCGCGGTGCACATCGGCCAGGAGGGGCGCATGCCCCGAAACGGCCAGCGTGAGCTGCACGCGGTCGCCCAGGAAACTGCGGCGCGTCACGGCGGCGGTCCCCCAGTCGGCCAGGGTCGGCCCCACCTCGACGTCCTCGGGGCGCACGAGCAGCGCGTCGGCCGGAGCCGAAGGGGCGTCGCAGGCCTGCAGCGCCGTGAGGTGCGGCAGTCCCCGCGCTGCGCTGGGGTCCACGGCCGGCACGATGCGGTTCACCCGGCCCAGGAACGTGGCCACGAACGGGTGGCTGGGCGTGCGGTACAGCGCCTCGCCGTCGCCCACCTGCACGATGCGGCCCGCATGCATCACGGCCAGGCGGTCGGCAATGGCCAGGGCTTCCTGCTGGTCGTGGGTGACGTGGATCGCCGTGATGTGCAGGCGGCGCAGCAGGTCGGCCAGTTCGTCGCGCAGCGATTCCTTGAGCTTGGCATCCAGCGCGGTGAGCGGCTCGTCCAGCAGCAGCACGCGCGGGCGCGCGGCCACGGCGCGGGCCAGGGCCACCCGTTGGCGCTGGCCGCCGGAGAGTTCGGCCGGGCGTTTTTTTCTCCAGGCCGCCCAGGCGCACCAGATCGACGAGTTCGCCCACGGTGCGGCGGCGCTCGCTTTCGGCCACCCCGCGGATCTTGAGGCCATAGCCAATGTTGGCCTGCACCGTCATTTGCGGAAAGAGCGCGTAGTGCTGGAACACCATGCCCACGCCGCGCTGCTCGATCGGCATGCGGGTCACGTCAGTATTTCCGAAAGCGATGCGGCTGCCCGCATCGGGGGCCTCCAGCCCGGCGATCAGGCGCAGCAGCGTGGTCTTGCCGCAGCCCGACGGTCCGAGCAGGGCCATCACCTCACCGGGCTCCACGGTCAGGTCGGTGGGCTGCAGGCCGCGGGTGCCGTCGGCATAGGTTTTGGCGCACTGGACCACGTCCACGCGCGTGCGTTCAAGTTCCATGGTGTTTCTCGATGAAGGTGCCGATGGCCTGCAGGCCCCACAGCACGGGAAGGATGACGATCAGAAAGACCAGCGTGTAGGCCGAGCCGATTTCGATGCGCATCGAGGCATAGCTGTCGGCCAGCCCCACGGGCAGCGTGCGGGTGAGCGGGGTGTGCAGCATCCAGGTGAGATTGAATTCGCCCACCGAGAGCGTGAACACCATCAGGCTGCCCGCCACGATGGCCGGCAGCACGGCCGGCACCAGCACGCCCAGAAAGCGCTGCGCGAAGCTGGCGCCCAGCGAGCGCGCGGCCTCTTCGAGCGAGCGCAGTTCGTTCTTCTGGAATGCCGATCCCACGGTGCGCACCATGAAGGGCAGCGTGAACACCATGTGCCCCACCAGGATGAAGGCGAAGCTCTGGCGAAAGCCCGAAAGCTGCCCGTAGGCGAGGATGAGCGCCAGCGCGCTGGCCAGGCCCGGCACGGCGACGGGCAGGGTGAGCAGTTCTTCGAACAGCCGGGCCCAGCGGGAGCGGCTGCGCGCCAGGGCATAGGCGCAGGGCACGCCCAGCAACAGGTTGCCCAGCACGCACAGCAGCGCGAGCACCAGGGACCAGCCCACCGTGCCGCCGTAGTTCTCCCACACCTCGCCCAGCCAGCGCAGCGTGAGCCCGCTTTTCAGGCCCACGCTGTAGTTGTGGACCAGACCGGCCACCACCGAGAGGGCGATGGGCGCGATCATGAACAGCGCGACCAGGGCGGTCAGCGCCATCAGCAGCGCCGGGGCCTGTCTTGCGTTTCGCATGGTTTCGGCTCCTTCAGAAAGCGGTGGTGCCGGACACGCGGCGCGACACCCACAGCACCATCCAGGTGATCAGCCCGAGCGTGATCGAAAGGCTGGCCGCCAGCGCAAAGTTGGCATAGTTGGTGAACTCGTTGTAGATGGTGATGGGCAGCACCTCGAACTTGGCCGACAGCGTGAACGCCGTGCCGAACGCGCCCATGGCCGTGGCGAAGACGATCGCGCCGCAGGCCAGCGTCGTGGCCGCCAGTTCGGGCACCCACACATCGCGCGCCACGCGCCAGCGCGAGGCGCCCAGGGAGCGGGCCGCTTCTTCCAGCTGCGCATCCATGCTGCCGGCCGCCGCCGTGTAGGTGGCGATGGCCCGTGGCAGCGAGAAATACAGATACGCCAGGAACAGGCCGGTGAGCCCATAGGCGAACGTGGTGCGGCCGGCGCCCAGCGCCTCCGACAGGTCGGCCACCAGCCCCTGCCGCCCGCCCAGCAGGATCATGAAAAAGCCCACGATCACGCCGGGGAACGACAGCGGCAGCGTCAGCAGCGACAGCAGCAGCGCACGGCCATGAAAGCGCTGGCGCGCCAGCGTGATGCCCACCAGCGCACCCAGCACCAGCGTGGCCAGCGTGACGGCGAGCGACAGTCCCAGCGTCTGCAGCAGGCTCTGCAGGTAGCGCGCATGGGTCAGCACCGCGAAGTAGGTGTCCCAGCCCTTGCCCGCCGGCAGGGCCAGCAGCAGGGCGACGGGCAGCAGCCAGAACGCCGCGAAGAACGCCACGGCAGGCGCGGCGCACGCCAGCAGCACCGGGCGCGAGGGAGCGGAACCATCGTGGCGCATGGCGTTACTGCACTTCCTTCAGATAGCGGTCGGAGAACGCCTTTTGCGCAGCCGCCATGCGGCCGTAGTCCACGGTCTTGGCGCGCGCGTAGTCGCTGGCCGGCAGGAAGCGGGCCTGCACTTCCTTGGGCATGGCATTGGCGCGCACCGGGCGCAGGTAGGCGTTGGCCCACAGCGCCTGGCCTTCGTCGGACAGCACGAAGTCCAGCACCTTCCTGGCGTCTGCCGCATGCGGGGCATTGGCCACCAGGCTCATCACGTAAGGCACGACCACGGTGCCTTCCGCAGGGATGACGAACTGCACGTTGGCCTGGTCCTTGTACTTGGCGCGGTAGGCGTTGAAGTCGTAGTCCAGCAAGATGGCGATCTCACCAGACAGCACGCGGGCGTAGGCCGTCTGCTTGGGCACGATGGGCTCGTTCTTCTGCAGTGCCTTGAAGTAATCGATGCCGGGGGCGAAGTTGTCCATGGAGCCGCCGCGCGCCTGGTTGACCGCCACCGCGCCCACATAGCCCACGAAGGCCGAGGCCGGATCGAGGTAGCCGATCAGGCCCTTGTAGTCGGGCTTGAGCAGGTCGGCCCACGATTGCGGCACCGGCTTGCCCTTGAGCGCATCGACGTTCACCATGAAGCCGAGCGTGCCCGAGTGGATGGTGAACCAATGGCCCGCCGGGTCCTTGAGGCCTTCCGGAATGTCCTTCCAGCCGGCGGGCTGGTAGGTGCCCACCACGCCGTCTTTCTGCGCCTGGATGGCGAACGTCACGCCGAGGTAGGTCACGTCGGCCACGGGGCTTGCGCGCTCGGCCACCATCTGGGCAAGGGCCTGGCCGGAGTTCTTGTTGTCCGGCGGAACGGTCACGCCCGTGCGGGCCTTGATGGCCTTGAGCTGGCTGCCCCAGTCGGCCCATTCGGGCGGGCAGTTGTAGCAAATGGCGGTTTGCGCCATCGCGGCGGCGCCGGAGGCCAGGCCGAAGGCCAGCACGGTGGTGCGGATCAGGGTTTGCAAGGTGTGTTTCATCGAGGGCTCCAGAAAAGCAGAACGAAGGAAGGGATGGGTTGGGGGAGTGGGTTGCAGGATCTGTCGGTCAGGCGCCTGCGCAGGATTCGCCGGCACGGAAGCGATGGGGCAGCGTCAGGCTGGCCTGTGGCGCCAGCGGCGCATCGGCGGCCATGGCCTGGATCAGCAGTTCCACGCTGCAGCGGCCGATGTCCGCATTGGGCTGGGCCACGGTGCTCAGCACGGGGGTCAGGTCCTGCCCCAGCGCGATGCCGTCGAAGCCCACCACGCTGAGATCGCGCGGCACGGCGAGGCCCGCCTGGTGGGCGGCCCGCAGGCAGCGGATCGCAATCAGGTCGTTGGAGCAGACCAGGGCGGTCGGGCGCTCGGCCCCGCGCAGCCACTGCGCCACGTCCTCCACCGCGGTTTCCACGAAAGGCACTTCGACCACCGGCGCCTGCGTCAGCCCGGCAGCGGCCATGCCGCGTCGAAAGCCGCGGCAGCGCTGCTGTGCGCGGTCCGATGCGGCCAACTGGCCGCTCACCATGGCGATGCGCCGGTGCCCCAGGGCCACCAGCCGTGCTACCAGGTCGCCACGGCGCCTTCGCTGTCCACCGAGACGCAGGGGTGGCCGGGGTGCCGGTTGTAGGCCAGCACGTAGGGCAGGGCGGATGCCGCCAGGCGTGCGAGCGCCGTGGAGGACTCGGGCTGAGAGACCACGAGGATCATGCCGTCCACGTCGCCCGCCAGCAGCAGATTCACGGCGCGCTCTTCCTGGGCGATCACGTAGTCGGTGGTGAATGGCAGGATGGCATAGCCCGCCAGCGCCGCGGCGCGCGCGATGCCTTCGAGGCATTCCGCGAACACGGGATTGAGCAGCGTGGGCAACACCACCCCGATGACGCGGCTGCGCTGCGTGCGCAGGGTGCGGGCACTGGCGTTGGGCGCGTAGCCCAGGCGCTCGGCCACGCCGAGCACGAGGTCGCGCGTGGTGGGGGTGACCTTGTCCGGCAGATTGAACGCGCGGGACACGGTGGCGACCGAAACCCCGGCTTCGCGGGCGACGTCCTGGATGGTCATGGGAATGGGATGGGGCTGCAAAAGGCCATGTAATCGATTTCATGGCATTGGAGCGGGGCGGCGTGACGGCGTGATGACAGTCGCGCGCGGTGGGAGCAAAGTCCGAGGGTTCGTCCGCCAACGGGTGTCTTCGCGGCCCGCATGGACGCAGGGCGATGTCGTGCTTAACCTGTGTGTTCCAGTTCGGCATGAGGCGGACTCGGATGGTCGAAGGACGCATGCCCTTGTCCGGCGCCTGCGGCCTGTCCCTTTCAAACCGGGCGCCAGAATCGAGGAGCCGACTTATGGTGTCACCGCTTTCATCCCGGGGCCGTCCGCCTGCCGCGCTGGCGCCCAGGCCGGGTGTCGGACCCCCTTCCACTGGTCGAGACTCCGCCTGCGGGTGCGCGGTACCTGTCCACGGACTGCATTCGCGTAAAGCCGCCGGTATCGCCGTAATAGAAGGCCTGCTTCGCCCCCGCCAAACCCTGTCCCCCGCAGTGGACCGGCAGTTGCGCGGCTATGTCATGGCACGGGCCATCGATGGCCGGCATGTGGAAGGGCCTGACCTTACGCGCCTGCGCAACGCCACCGCCACGGTCGAGCAGGTCAGAGCGCTGTTGCCGAGCGGTCGCGGCAACGTCAAAGACGACATTGCGCGATTCGGTCACGAAAGCTCCAGGAGGGTCGAAGCGGGCCGGCTTGTGAAGAACATGCTGGTGGAGCACGGCCTGCCGCGAGTTGTGGCCTACGCTGCCGGAGGAATTCTGGCCCAGGCCGGCAATTGTGCAGAGTTCGCTGCCTTGACCATCATGCTGCATGTCCCTCTGTTGAAAGAAGCCAGCTCAGGCACCGACAAGGGGGAGTTCATTTACCTCGTGAAGTCGCAGTGGATCGACCACGACTGGGCAGAGCTGAGGGACGGGCGGGGGCCGGATTACCACATGGTATTGGACCCTTGGCTTCGCGGACCCGCAGTCTTTTCTGCAGACAGCCAATGGGCAGGTGATGCCGGCGACTTCACCCTGAGCCTGGAGCACGGCCATGCCTCGGGCTTGAAAGACAGGGCTGAAATGGAGACGGCTTTGACCGGGAACTCGCCATCTCTGCTGGCCCGCTTCGACCAGGGCTTGCGCGAGGTCGGACCCACGATGCGCTACGCGCCACACACGGTCTTTCCTTCCATGGCGGTGGTGGGCCGGGGGTTCGAGCGGCGAGTGCAACTCAAGCTACAGGCCCCCGTCGATGTTGCCAAGGCCCGCGTTCCTCCTGAAGTGCGGGCCTTGAATCCCAACCTTCGCCGGACCCAGCGCGCTCTGCTCAATGAGGTGCTGGCCGTGGGCGTCGCGCGGCAGATGGACGTCGGCGCAGGCATACGAAGCGCAACGCAGGAAGTGCCCGGGTTGCTGGATGCCGCCAGACGGCTGCGTGACAAAGGCGCCTGACGCTTGCCGCAGCCAGCGTGTTGCCGGGCAGGGCGCGCTGTCGGCGCCCGGTCTTCAGGACGAGCGCTTCACCCGCAGCAGTTCATCCAGGATCAGGCAGGCCGCGCCCACCGTGATGGCCGAGTCCGCCAGGTTGAAGGCCGGAAAGTGCCAGCCCCGCGCGTGGAAGTCCAGGAAGTCCACCACGTAGCCGTGCATCATGCGGTCCACCACGTTGCCCACGGCGCCGCCCAGGATGCTGGACAGCGCGAAGCAAAACAGCTTCTGCCCGGGATGGGCGCGCAACTGCCACACGATGAACAGCGTGGCCGCCACGCCGATGCCCGTGAACACCCAGCGCTGCCAGCCACCCGCATCCGCCAGGAAGGAGAAGGCCGCACCCGTGTTGTGCGCACGCACGATGTTGAAGAAGCCGGTGATGTAGGTGGCATCGCCCAGCCGGTAGTAGCCCAGGATCAACGTCTTGGTGAACTGGTCTGCGATCAGGATCAGCAGTGCCCAGACGAGCCAGGGCCACATCTTGCCGCCCGTGGAAGATGAAGACGAATAGCTGCTGCGGGCCATCACGCGTGCTCCCGCGCTTCGCCGGCGCCATACAGGTTGCTGGTGCAGCGGCCGCACAGCGTCGGGTGGGCCGGGTCCTGGCCCACATCGCTGCGGTAGTGCCAGCAACGCTCGCACTTGGTGTCGGTACTGGCCTGCACGCTGATCCGCAGCGCATCGCCCGCCACCAGTTCGATCGCGGACGTGATGAAGACGAACTTCAGGTCGTCGCCCAGGCTGGCGAGCAGCGCGTGGTCTTCAGGGGCGGCGGTCAGTGTGACCGTCGCCTGCAGCGACGAGCCCACCTGGCCGGCCGCGCGCAGCGCCTCGATTTCCTTGTTCACCGCATCGCGGATGGCGCGCAGGCGGGCCCACTTGGCCAGCAGCCCTTCGTCGGCGCCCGCGATAGCGCCATAGGTTTCCAGGAAGATCGATTCGGAGGTGCCGAACACCTTCCACGCCTCTTCCGCCGTGAACGACAGGAAGGGCGCCATCCAGCGCAGCATGGCGTGCGTGATCTGGTAGAGCGCGGTCTGGGCGCTGCGGCGTGCCAGGCTCTTGGGCGCCGTGGTGTACAGGCGGTCCTTGAGCACGTCGAGGTAGAAGCCGCCCAGGTCTTCCGAGCAGTACAGCTGCAGCTTGGCCACCACGGGATGGAACTCGTAAACCTGGTAGTGGGCCAGCACTTCGGCCTGGAATTCGGCGGCCCGCGTGAGCGCATAGCGGTCGATCTCCAGCATCTGGTCGAACGGCACGGCGTCGGCCTTCGGATCGAAGTCGCTCACGTTGGCCAGCAGGAAGCGCAGCGTGTTGCGGATGCGGCGGTAGGCGTCCACCACGCGCGCCAGGATCTTGTCGTCGCCCGCGATGTCGCCCGAGTAGTCGCTGGCGGCCACCCACAGGCGGATGATCTCGGCGCCGAGCTTCTTGTTGATCTCCTGCGGATCGATGCCGTTGCCCAGCGACTTGCTCATCTTGCGGCCCTGGCTGTCCACGGTGAAGCCGTGGGTCAGCAGGCCCTTGTAGGGCGCGCGGCCCTCCAGCGCGCTCGCCAGCAGCAGCGAGCTGTGGAACCAGCCGCGGTGCTGGTCGTGGCCTTCGAGGTACAGGTCGGCCTCGGGGCCGGTGTCGTGGTGCACGTTCGGGTGCGTGCCGCGCAGCACGTGGAAGAAGGTGGAACCGGAGTCGAACCACACCTCCAGGATGTCGGTGCTCTTGGTGTAGCAGGCGGCGTCCTCGGCGCCCAGGATGTCTTCGGGCGTCACACGGCTCCAGGCCTCGATGCCGCCCTTCTCGACGATATCGGCCGCCTGGTCCATGATCTCCATGGTGCGCGGATGCAGCTCGCCCGAGTCCTTGTGCAGGAAGAACGGGATCGGCACGCCCCAGCTGCGCTGGCGCGAGATGCACCAGTCGGGCCGGTTGGCGATCATGTCGTGCAGCCGGGCCTTGCCGTTCTCGGGGTAGAAACTGGTGTGCTCGATGGCTTCCAGCGCCGTCTGGCGCAGGGTCTTGGGCGCCTTGTCCTTCGTGAACACGCCTTCGCCTTCGTCCATGCGGATGAACCATTGCGCGGCGGCTCGGTAGATCACGGGGGTCTTGTGGCGCCAGCAGTGCGGGTAGCTGTGGGTGATGTCCTTGGTGGTCATCAGGCGGCCAGCGTTGCGCAGCGCCTCGATGACGACCGGCACGGCCTTCCAGATGTGCTGGCCGCCGAACAGGGGGAAGTCGGCCGCGTAGGTGCCGTTGCCCTGCACGGGGTTCAGGATGTCGTCCAGCGCCAGGCCGTGCGCGCGGCAGGAGTTGAAATCCTCCAGGCCGTAGGCGGGAGAGGAGTGCACGATGCCGGTGCCGTCGTCGGCCGTGGCGTAGTCGGCCAGGTACACGGGCGACAGGCGCCGGTAGCCATGGCTGCCGTCTTCGCTTTTCACGTCGTAGAGCGGGTGTTCGAACTCCAGCCCGCCGAGCTTTTCGCCCAGCGCCGTGGCCAGCACCTGGCCGGTGAGGCCGTAGCGGGCCATGCAGTCTTCCACCAGCGATTCGGCCAGCACCAGCAGGCCGCGCTCGGTGTCCACCAGCGCATAGGTGATTTCGGGGTTCAGGTTCAGCGCCTGGTTGGCGGGGATGGTCCAGGCGGTGGTGGTCCAGATCACCACGAAGGCATCTTTCTGCAAAGCGCTCAATCCGAAGGCGGCGGCCAGCTTCGCGGGCTCGTGCGCCTTGAAGGCCACGTCCAGCGTGGTGCTCTTCTTGTCTTGGTACTCGATCTCGAACTCGGCCAGGGATGAGCCGCAGTCGAAGCACCAGTACACGGGCTTCAGGCCCCGGTACACGAAGCCGCGCTCCATCACGCGCTTGAACGCCCGGATTTCGCCTGCTTCGTTGGCGAAGTTCATCGTCTTGTAGGGGTTGTTCCATTCACCCAGTACGCCCAGGCGCTGGAAGTCGCCCATCTGCTGGGCGATCTGCTCGGTGGCATAGGCGCGGCTCTTGGCCTGCATGTCGTCGCGGCTCAGGTTGCGGCCGTGCTTTTTCTCGATGGCGTTCTCGATCGGCAGGCCGTGGCAATCCCAGCCAGGCACGTACAGCGCGTCGAAGCCTTCGAGCTGGCGCGCCTTGGTGATCATGTCCTTCAGGATCTTGTTCACCGCATGGCCCATGTGGATCTGGCCGTTGGCGTAGGGCGGGCCGTCGTGCAGGATGAACTTCGGTGCGCCGCAGCGGGCGTCGCGCAGCTTCTTGTAGATGCCTTTTTCGTCCCATTCCTTCACCCAGCCCGGCTCGCGCTTGGGCAGGTCGCCGCGCATCGGGAAGGCGGTGTCGGGCAGGTTGAGCGTGGCGCGGTAGTCCGTGCCGGTGGAAGGGGTGGGGGTGGCGTTCGTGTTCTCGGACATGGCAAGACCTAAGGAGCGGGCCGTTCCGGGCCATGGCCTGGAACGCAGGAAGAGAAAGAAGATGAGGGGGCGGACGGGGCCGCAGGGCTGCGCTGCGGCACGGGGACCGTCAAATTCGGTCGCGCGTGGTCTGGCGACGGGTCTCGGCGTGCGTGGAGGCGGAGAAATACGCCCGCGCGTTATCGCAGTCCCTGGCGATGCCGCGGGTGAGGGCGTCGAAGCTGTCGTATTTCAGCTCGTCGTGCAGTTTGTGCAGGAGTTCCACGCGGACGATTTTACCGTACGCCCCTTCGGCCCCCAGATCGCGGGGCCAGTCCAGGCAGTGCGTCTCCAGCAGCACGCGGCCGCCGTTCACGTCCCGGGGATCGAGCGACGGGCGCACGCCCAGGTTGGCCACGCCCGGCAGGGGCTCGGCGGCCAGGCCGTGCACCCGCACCACGAAGATGCCGCCCGCAGCGGGCTTCCAGTGGGCAAAGCGCAGGTTGAGCGTGCGAAAGCCGTCGCCGGCGCCCTCGCGGCTGGCGCCCAGCTCACGGCCGAGCTTGCGCCCGTGCACCACGTGGCCCGAGATGGCATAGGGCCGGCCCAGCAGCCGCGCGGCGTCTTCCATGCGGCCGGCGGCCAGGGCCTCGCGCACGGCCGAGCTCGATACCCGCAGGCCATGCACCTCGTAGCTGTTCATGCGGGCCACCTCGAAGCCCTGGCTGCGTCCGGCGCCGTCCAGCATGGCGTAGTCGCCCGCGCGCTGCGCGCCGAAGCGGAAATCGTCGCCCACCAGCACGTAGCGCGCGCCCAGGCCGCGCACCAGCACGTCCTCGATGAACGCCTGCGGCGGCTGGCTGGCCAGCCGTTCGTTGAAGGGCAGCACCACGGTCTGCTGCACGCCGCAGCGGCGCAGTTCGTCCAGCTTGTCGCGCAGGGTGCCGATGCGGGCGGGGGCCAGTTCGGGGCGCTGGCGGGCGCCGGCGAAATAGTCGCGCGGGTGGGGCTCGAACGTCAGCACGCAGCTGGGCACGCCGCGGTGGGCCGCCTCGTTGTTCAGCAGCGCCAGCATGGCCTGGTGCCCACGGTGCACGCCGTCGAAATTGCCGATGGTGAGGGCGCAGGCCGATGCAATGTCGGGGTGATGGAAGCCTCGAAAGATCTTCATCGGAGTGCTTTACTTTTGATAGCGCCGTGCGCAGGTGTATCAAGCGCTGGACGCCAATTTGTCATGAACGGAGTATATTGTGAGCTACAGGCCGGCCTTGGCACGCCGCCCGTGAGACATCAGCGTTCCGAATCCTTGTGTGCATCGTTGTTCCAGGAGGCGAGTTGTGAAGGTCTTGAAGTTGTCGGCCCAGGGGCTGCCCCAATCGTGGATTTCGCTGGAACAGGCGGTCATTCACTATGCCGCGGGCGAGGTGCGCTGGGAATCCGGCGCGCAGATCGCCCGGTTCCGCGGCGGCCACAATGCCGTGACGGGCGAGCAGTCGGTCATCGGCGTCAACAGCATCATCGGCACCAAGGGCGTGCCGGCCATCAACCCGTTCAACCTCAAGCCCAGCCTGACCAACGGCAAGCTTTTCGCCCGCGACCGCAACGTCTGCGCGTATTGCGGCGGGTATTTCCACGAAGAAGACCTCACGCGCGAGCACATCGTGCCCTATGCGCGCCAGGGCGTGGACCACTGGATGAACGTGGTCACGGCCTGCCGCCCCTGCAACCACCGCAAGGGCCCGCGCACGCCCGAGCAGGCGCACATGCCGCTGCTCTACGCGCCCTACGTGCCCAGCCTGTGGGAGGACTTCATCCTGCGCAACCGCCGCATCCTGGCGGACCAGATGGAGTTTTTGATGGCGCATGTGCCCAAATCGTCCCGCCTGCTGGACTGATCGAAAAAAAGCGCCTGCGCAGGTACTTTCCCCGAGGGCTGGGGGCCGGGGCTGCGGGAATAATCCTGCCTCCTTTGTCACAACGCCCCCCGGGGGCCAGATCGGACCGTTTCCATGCGCATTGCTTCCCGCCGCCTGTTGCTGGCCGCCGCCGTTGCCGGCTTGCCCATCCTTCCCGTGTTCGCCCAGCAGGCCAAGGAAATCAAGGTCGGCTATGCGCTGGCGATCAACTCGCATTACGGCGCAGCCGCCCAGGCCTGGGCCGACACGGTCGAGAAAGGCACCAACGGCGCCTTCAAGTTCAAGCAGTTCCCCTCCAGCGCCCTGGGTGGCGAGCGCGAGCTGATCGAAGGCCTGCAGCTGGGCACCGTGGAGGCGGTGATCGTCTCCACCGGCGCCCTGAGCAACTTCGTGCCCGATGTGGGCGTGGTGGACATTCCCTTCCTGTTCCGCGACACGGCCCATGCCCGCGCGGTGCTGGACGGCCCGTTCGGCCAGGACCTGCTGGGCAAGTTCAAGGGCCGGGGCCTGATCGCCCTGGCCTGGGGCGAGCAGGGCTTTCGCCACCTGACCAACAACAAGCATCCGGTGAGCACGCCGGCAGACCTCAAGGGCCTCAAGATCCGCGTGACCGAGAACCCCGTGCACATCACGGCCTTCCGCACGCTGGGCGCCTCGCCCACGCCCATGTCCTGGCCCGAGGTGATCGGTGCGCTGCAGCAGGGCACGATCGATGGGCAGGAGAACCCGATGTCGGTGATCGTTTCCGCCAAGCTGCCGCAGGTGCAGAAATACCTCTCGCTGACCGGCCACGTCTATGCGCCCATGGCGCTGATCGTGTCGCCCAACCTCTGGTCGAGCCTCAGCGATGCGCAGAAGGCCAGCTTCACCCAGGGTGCCAAGGCGGGTGCGGCGGCCTCGCGCAAGTTCGTGGACGACGTGGAGCAAAAGGGCCTGGCAGACGTCAAGGCGGCCGGCATGCAGGTCGTGGAGTCGGTCGACAAGTCGGCCTTCCAGAAGGCCCTGGAGCCCGCCTACAAGCAATACGCCACCAAGTTCGGCCAGAAGACGCTGGACCAGATCACCGGCACGAAGTGATGGTGGCCGGCGCGGCCGGAGCCTGTCCGGCGTGCGCTTTTCCTCTGCCCGGCCTGGCCGGGCTTTTTCCGTTTTGATCGACCGACCGACAGATTGGCACCGGCAGGTGCCCTCCCTCCCATGCTGAATCGATTCGAGCGCGCGCTGGTGGCCTGCAACCGCTGGCTGCTCATCATCCTGCTGCTGGCCATGGCCTGCATCGTCTTCGCCAACGTGGTGCTGCGCTACACCACGGGTGATTCCATCGTCTGGGCGGAGGAGGTGGCCCGGCACCTGATGATCTGGGGCACGTTCCTCGGGGCCGGACTGGTGCTGCGTTTCGGCGGGCACGTGGCCATCGACAACCTGCACCACACGCTGGGGCAGACTGGCGCGCGCTGGCTGCGCGGGCTGATCGTGGCGGGGCTGGGCGTGTTCTTCCTGGTGATGGCGTGGTTCTCGGTGCAGTACGTGTGGGCCACGCGGTTCCAGACCACGCCGGCCACCGACATCGCGTTCGCCTGGATCTATTCGGCGATGCCGGTGGGCTTCCTGCTGCTGTTCGTGCACCTGCTGTTCATGGCCCGGGGCTATGTACGGGATGGGCGCTATGTCGAGTCCGACGAAATGGACGCCGAGTCCGCCGCGTCGCTGTGATGTTCCGAAGGACCTGACCCATGGCCATCACCCTCTTCGTTTCCGCCATCGTCCTGATGGCACTGGGCTTTCCCGTCGCATTCGCGCTGGCCATGTCGGCCGCGATCGCGGTGTTCGTGGGCGGGCGCTATCCGCAGCTGATCGTGTTCAAGGAGATGTTCACCGGCATCGACAGCTTCCCGCTGATGGCGGTGCCGTTCTTCATCCTCGCGGCCGAGATCATGTCCGGCGGCGCGCTCACCGTGGTGCTGCTGCGCTTCGCGGCGCAGTTCGTGGGCCACCTGCGCGGCGGGCTGGGGCATGCCAACATCCTGTCACTCACGCTGTTCTCGGGCATCTCAGGCTCGGCCCTGGCCGATGCGGCGGGGCCCGGCTCCATGATGGTGAAGATGATGGACAAGGCCGGGTATTCGCGTGCCTACGCGGCGGCACTCACCGCCAGCACGGCCATCGTGGGCCCCATCATTCCGCCCTCGATCATCATGATCATCTATGCGCTGCAGGACGAGCAGGTGTCTGTGGGGGCGCTCTTCATCGCCGGCTTCGCGCCCGGGCTGCTGATCGCTGCGGCCATGGCGCTCGTCAACTGGCGCGTGTGCGTGCGCCGCGATTACCGATCGCGCGAGCCACGGCCGAGCCGCGCGGAGATGCTGTCCAACAGCATTCGCGCCATCCCGGCGTTGATGCTGGTCGTGCTGATCCTGGTGGGCATCCGCTTCGGGATCTTCACGCCCACCGAGGCGTCGGTGGTGGCGGTGTTCTATGCGCTCATCTGCGGCAAATGGATCTACCGCACGCTGGAGTGGAAGGCGCTGCCCCACATCGCCGCGCGCTCGGCCTTGCTGACCGCATCGGTGCTGCTGGTGGTGGCAGCGTCGGCCGCGTTCGCCTGGGTGCTGACGATCGAAGGCATTCCCCAGCAACTGGCGGAGACCATCGTGGGGTGGAACCTGTCGCCCGTCACCTTCCTGATCGCGGTGAACATCCTGCTGCTGCTGTTCGGCATCTTCATGGAGCCGCTGCCGGGCGTGATGATCCTCGTGCCGATCCTGGCGCCCATCTCGGCGGCGCTGGGCATCGATCCGATCCACTTCGCGATGGTGGTGATCGTCAACCTCACCCTGGGCATGATCACGCCGCCCGTGGGCGGGCTGCTGTTCGTGACCTCGGTGGCCACCAAGGTGCCGCTGGCGGCCCTCACGCGGGAGCTGCCGCCCTTCCTGCTGGCGCACCTGGCGGTGCTGATCCTGCTGACTTTCGTGCCTGCCATCTCGACCTGGCTGCCGCACGCGCTGGGGTTTTGACCCCGCGCACGAGGGCGTGAAAAAAGCGCGGCAACGGCCGCGCTTTTTCTTTGGGGGGCGCCGTGGGCGCTCCCGCCGTCAGACCGCCTTGCGCGCCGTGACGATGAAGCCCTGCACGGGCGCGTTGTTCTCGTAGCGCAGCACGGTGTCTTCCACTTCCACGGTTTCGAAGCCCGCCGCCTTGCACAGAGCCACCACGTGGCTGCGCTTGTGGGCGTAGCGGCCGCTGGGCTGTAGCACCATGTCCGGGCCCGCTTCGTCCGAGGTCTCGCAAGAGAAGATCAGCTCGCCCTGGGGCACCAGGATGCGCAGGGCGTTGGGAACGGTCTCGGTCAGGTCGCCGGTGTAGATGAACACGTCCAGCGCGGCCAGCACGTCGTAGATGGCGTCGGGCGTTTCCTGTAGGGCGTCGAGCAGGTTGACGTGGTGGAATCGGTCGTACACGTTGTGGCGGCCGGCCTGCTCGATCATCTTCATCGAGATGTCCACGCCGATCAAAAAGCCGTCCAGCCGGCCCAGGCACACGCCAAGCAGGCCCGTGCCGCAGCCCAGGTCCAGCAAGTTGAGCTTCTTGTCCGGAAAGCGTTCGAGGATCTTGTCCGCCACGCGCTTGGGTAGCTGGTAGCGCAGGCCGCGCACCATGTGCTGGTCGTACATATCGGCCAGGCTGTCAAAGAGGCCGCGGTTCAGCTCCGGTGGCTGGTGCTTCGGCGTCACGCCATGGGCCAGCGCGGCGTAGTAGGCATAGACCGAGTCGCCAGGGGCCAGTTCCAGCAGCGTCGTTGTGTCGGCAATCGCTCGACCAGGCGTGCCGGCGGCAATGTGGGCATTCACGCGGCCCAGCAGCGACTCGGTGTCAGCGGCGTTCTCGTCGATCAAGCCGCTCCACATTTCGATGGATTCGCCATGCGCACCCTGGCTGCTGAGATCGCGCGCTAGCAGGCGGCGCAGTTGCGGATCCCCCGGCACGAGTTGTAACCCCCGACGGAGGTGGCGGATCGCCATGTCTAAGTGACCCGCACGGTGTGCTATGTCAATCACGCCGGCCAGCGCTACCAAGTTCGTTGGTTCGAGCTGGGCGACCTTCTCCGCCGTACTCAGCGCTTCCTCGAACTGGTTCTGGCGAGCCAGCAGCATCGCCAGTTCCAGCAGGCCAGGCGCCCATTCCGGAGAGATGGCTACGGCGTGGCGCAGCGCCTCGAATGCCCTGGGCAGGTTGCCGGCTTTTTCCGCCATCAGGCCTGCCAGCATGAAAACGCGGGGGTCGTTGGGGGATTGCTTCTGAGCCTTGTTCAGCGTGAGCGCGGCTTTTTGCAACTCGCCCGCGAGAATTTGCGTCCTGGCTGTTTCAAGGTGTTTACGATTGGGATCTGCGAGAGGTGTTGCGCTCATGTCTGGAGGGGGGGAAATAGGGGGGCGCAGTGCTCGGCGCCTTCGGGATTGCGTGAATTATCCCGGATTCGCTATACGTCCTTCGGGGAATTTGCCGCGCTGCTGCGAGGGTGTCGTGACGTGGCTGGTGTCGCGCCGAGCAGGTGCCGCGTGCATATCTCCAACCTTCCTGACGCTGGCATGAAAAGGCCGCTAATACCCGATGGGTGTCAGCGGCCTCTGAGCCCTGATGATCGATTAGTGATCGTTCAGCGCGAGAGTTCGTTGCCCACGGCGCGCACCAGCTCGCCGCCATCGCCCGACAGCTCCCAGAACATCATGCCGCGCAGGCGTGCCAGCTTCACGAAGCGCGCCTTCTCGCGCAGGGTCTGCGCATCGTCGAAGGTCCAGAATGTGGTGCCGTCGAACAGCCAGGCCGCGCGTGCATGGGCATCCCAGTAGCGGGTGAAGCCTGGTTTGGCCTGGAGGGTCTGGTAGTCCTCGATGCCCGCCTCGTACGTGCCGGCGGGAATGCCCGTGGCCGCCTGGTACAGGCCGCGCTGGGCGTTGGTCACGCCCGTCCAGCCGCGCGAATACAGAGGCGCCCCGACGACGATCTTGTACGCGGGCACGCCCGCCTGCAGGTATCGGCCCACGGTCTCGACCACCGAGAGTTTCTGCGCGCGGGCCGGGTCGTTCGGGTTCGGCGCGAGCGCGGCCTGGTGGTTGGTGGTGCTTTCCCAGGCGCCGTGCAGGTCATACGCCATCACGTTGATGAAGTCGAGCGACCGGGCCACTTCGGCCAGTTCGATCTTGGCGGCGGTCTGCGGGCCGGCCGGCGCGGCGATGGTCAGGCGCAGCTGCGGGTCGATCGCATCGAGCTGGCGGCGAAACTCCTGCAGGAGCAGCGTGAAGTTGCGGGTGTCTTCGGGTCGCACGGTGTTGCCCTCGGCGCCTTCCGCGGCCGGGTATTCCCAGTCGATGTCGATGCCGTCGAACACGCCGGCGGCCGGTCCGTTGCCCGTGGTGCTGCCGTCGGTCCGGCCCTTGATGAACAGGTCGATGCAGGAGGTGACCAGCGCGCTGCGGGATTCGGCGGTGAGCGCGGCATCGGAGAACCATTTCGATCCGTTCCAGCCGCCCAGTGCGATCAGGACCTTGGTGCCGGGGTAGGCCCGCTTGAGCGCGAGCAACTGCTGGAAGTTGCCGCGCAGCGGCTGGCTGGCATCGACCGCCTGGCCGTCCACGCTCTCTTCGGCGGCCCAGGCGCGCTCCACATCGGCGTAGGCATCGCCCAGCTGGCAGACCACCGGGCCGGCGCCGCCGGCCTGCGCGGGCTGCACGTTGCCGAACGCGTAGTTGATGGTGGTCACCGCGGGAACGCCTCCCTGGGCGACCAGATCCTTGACCTTGAAGTTGCGCGCATAGATGCCCCACGAAGTGAAGTAGCCGACGACTTCGCGCGGCGGGCTGCCGTTGCCTCCGCCAGGGCCGTGGCCCGGTCCGTGGCTCCAGGCGCTGGTGGCCATGAGGGCCATCAGGGGAATGGCCGCAATCTGTTGGATCAAGGTGCGCATGGCGGAAAAACCTCCGAGATGTTGTTGGGGCGGCCACTATAGCGAAATTCCATCTTTCGGAATGTGTGAAATTTCCCCGCCAAATGCCGGGCCGTGAGTGCCATCAGCCTGTCATGCGGGCTCGCTAAGGTCCGGCGCTGTCCACCCCCGCCATCCCCTTGACCGAAGAGTCGTCCATGTTCAGACCCCTTGCCTGCGCTGCCATCCTCTCCGTGTGCCTTGCCGCCTGTGGGGGCAGCGACGGCGGTGCCCGCGACATCAGCGTGCGCCTGATCGGCGAGCAGACCGTGCCGAACACGCTGCAGGTGGGCGGCACCCTGGTGGGAGGGCTCTCGGGCATCGACTACGACGCCGCGCGCGACACCTGGGTACTGGTCAGCGACGACCGCTCGGACAAGAACCCCGCGCGCTTCTATACCGCGCGCCTGCAGTTCGACCCATCCACATTCGCACCCGTGCAGTTCCTGGGCACCATGCCCTTGCGCCAGGCGGACGGCAGCGTGTACCCCGCGCGCACGGCCTCCACGGCGACGAGCCCCGTGCCCGATCCGGAGGCGATCCGCATCGATCCGCGCGACGGCAGCCTGTGGTGGACCAGCGAGGGCGACCGCAGCCTGGGCCTGGACCCGTTCGTGATGCATGCTGATGCCAGCGGCCGGGCCCTGGGCGCGCTGCCCTGGCCAGCGCCTTATCGCATGTCGCCCACGCAGGCGACCGGCGCGCGCAACAACCTCACGCTGGAGGGGCTCAGCTTCTCGGCCGATGGCGCATCGCTGTGGGTGGCCATGGAGGCGCCGCTCTATCAGGACGGCCCGGTGCCCACGCCCACGGCGGGCGCGTATTCACGCATGCTGCAATACAACCGCAGCGGTGCGCTGCTGCGCCAGGTGGCCTATCCGGTCGATCCCATCCAGGCGGTGCCCGGCACGGGCAAGAACGCGGACAACGGCGTTTCGGAAATGCTGGCGGTGGACGACCACCGCTTCCTGGTGCTGGAGCGCTCGGGCGTGCAGGGCAGCGACGATCTGTACCGCATGCACATCCGCCTGTACGAGATCGACACCGAAGGCGCCAGCGACGTGAGCGGCATGGCCTCGCTGGGTTCGGGCGGCTTCACGCCGGTGCGCAAGCGCCTGGTGCTCAACCTGAACACGCTGGGCCTGCGCACGCTGGACAACATCGAGGGCATGGCCTGGGGGCCGCGTCTGGCCAACGGCCACCGCAGTCTGGTGATGGTGTCCGACAACAACTTCAACGATACGCAGATCAGCCAGTTCCTCGCCTTCGAGGTGCTGTCCGAATAGCGCGCTGCGCCACGCCAGGCCCGCCCCGTCAGGCGAAGACGCCGGCCGTGTCCTGCATGCGCGCCGATACCTCGCCCAGGTGGTGCAGCGTGTCGCCGTAGGTCATCTCCAACTGGGTGAGCGTCTTGAAGTAGTGGCTGCCGATGTATTCGTCGGTCACACCGATGCCGCCGTGCAGCTGTACCGATTGCTGGCCCACGAAGCGCATCGACTGGCCCAGCTGCACCTTGGCGCGGGCGATGGCGCGGCGGCGCTCGTCCGCCGGGGCGTTGAGCTTGAGGCTGGCGTAGTAGCTCATCGAGCGCGCCAGCTCCAGCTGCATCTTCATGTCGGCCACGCGGTGGCGCAGGGCCTGGAAGCTGGCGATCACCACGCCGAACTGCTTGCGCTGGTTCATGTAGTCCACGGTGAGCGATACGGCCTGGTCCATCACGCCCACGGCCTCGGCGCACACGCCGGCGATGCCGGTGTCCACCGCCAGGGCCAGCGCGGCCAGCCCGTCGGTGGTGACGAGCGTGGCGGGTGCGTCGGCCAACTGCACCTCGGCCGCGCGGCTGCCGTCCTGCGTGACGTAGCCGCGCGTGGTGACGCCCGGCGCGCCGCGTTCGACCAGGAAGAGGGCGATCGCGCCGTTCCACTGGGCGGGCACCAAGAAGGCATCGGCCTGGTCGCCGGCCGGAACGATGCTCTTGAGGCCTGTCAGCGCATGCCCTGATGGCGCCGCCGCCGCGGTGGCTTCGCACACGTCGAGGCGATAGCGGGCTTTGCGCTCCTGCTGCGCCAGCACGACCAGGGCCTCGCCGCTGGCGATGCGCGGCAGCCAGTCGGCCTGAACGGATTCGGGTGCGTACTGGCCCAGCACGCTGCTGGCGATGAAGGCCTGGGCGAGCGGCTCCAGCACGATGCCCCGGCCCAGTTCCTCCAGGGCCACCATGGCGTCCACCGGGCCCTGGCCCAGGCCGCCGTGCGCCTCGGGCACGGTCAGGGCCGTGAGGCCCAGCTCGGCCAATTCGTTGTAGGCCGCGCGGTCGAAGCCGCCGGCGGCCACGATGCCGCGGCGGCGCTCGAAGGTGTAGCCCTTGTCCACCCAGCGGCGCACCGCGTCGCGCAGCGATTGCTGGTCGTCCGAGAAATCAAAGTCCATTTTTTTCACTCCTGGCGAAGTTCTCGCCCTGGCGGGAGGGGGTGGGGTTCAGCCCAGAACGGTCTGGGCGACGATGTTGCGCTGCACCTCGTTGGAGCCGCCGTAGATGGTGGTCTTGCGCAGGTTGAAGTAATTCGCGGCCAGCGGTGCGTTGGCCACCTCGCCGCCCGGGAATCCGCCCAGCGCGCCGGCGCCCGCATCGCCCTGCCAGCCGGCCTCCATCGCCTCTTCGATGAAGGGCAGGCTGAAGGGGCCGGCGGCCAGCATCATCAGTTCGGCATAGCGCTGCTGGATCTCGCTGCCGCGGATCTTGAGCAGGCCCGCGATGTCCAGTGAGTTCTTGCCGGATTTTTCGGCCGACAGCACCCGCAGCACCAGCATTTCCAGCGCCACGATGTCCACCTCCAGCAGGGCGATCTGGTCGCGAAAGCGCAGGTCGTCGTACAGGCCCTCGGCGCGGGCGATGCGCTTCAAGCGCTCCAGCTCGCGCTTGCTGCGGTTCACGTCGGCGATGTTGGTGCGCTCGTGGCTCAGCAGGTGCTTGGCATAGGTCCAGCCCTTGTTCTCTTCGCCGATCAGGTTCTCGGCGGGCACCTTCACGTTGTCGAAGAAGACCTCGTTGACCTCGCACTCGCCGTCCAGCAATCGGATGGGACGCACGGTGACGCCGGGCGACTTCATGTCGAGCAGCAGGAACGAGATGCCGGTCTGCGGCTTGCCTTCCGTGCTGGTGCGCACGAGGTTGAACATCCAGTCGCCGTACTGGCCCAGCGTGGTCCAGGTCTTCTGGCCGTTGACCACGTAGTGGTCGCCCACGCGCTCGGCGCGCGTCTTGACCGAGGCCAGGTCCGAGCCCGCGCCGGGCTCGCTGTAGCCCTGGCTCCACCACACCTCGCCGCTGGCGATGCCGGGCAGGAAGCGCTTTTGCTGTTCGGCATTGCCGAAGGCCATGATGACGGGCGCCACCATCACCGGACCGAAGGGGATGATGCGCGGCGCGCCGGCCAGGGCGCATTCCTCTTCGAACAGGTGCTTTTGCACGGCGGTCCAGCCCGGGCCGCCGAACTCCTTGGGCCAGCCGAAGCCCAGCCAGCCCTTCTTGCCCAGGATCTTGGCCCAGCCCTGCATGTCGCCCCGCGTCAGGCGCAGGGCGTTGTGCACCTTGTGGGAAATCTCCGGGGGGAGATGCTCTTTGACCCAGGCGCGAATCGTTTCGCGGAAGGCCTGTTCTTCGGGGGTGAATGCGAGATCCATGCGGTGTGTCTCCTGGGGCTGCCGGTTCGAGCCGATCCGCCGGTTGTAGCACGGTCGTGCTTTTTACTCCTGTCCGGGCGGCGACACGGGCGCAGCGCCTTGCGGCTGCGCTGCCTCCAGCCCCAGTTCCTGGCACAGGCGCTGCACCGTGGCGCGCAACTGGGCCACTTCGGCCTCCAGCGCGGCCACGCGCGGGGCCAGTCCCTGGGCGGCGGGGGCCTCGGCGGTCGAGGCACCGGCGGCGTACTGGCTCGCATCGACCGGGCCGCACAGCAGGTGGGCCCAGCGCTGCTCGCGGGCGCCGGGCGCGCGCGGCAGCTGCACCACCAGCGGGCCGCCTTTTTCTTCGCTGCGCGACTGCAGCTCGTCCAGGAAGGCCTCCACCGAGGAGATGTCGGCGAACCGGTGCCAGCGTTCCGAGTTGATGCGCAACTCGCCCGCGGTTTGCGGTCCGCGCAGCATCAGCAGGGCCAGCAGCACCGCCGACTGGTCGGGCACGCCGATGCCGCGCGGGAAGTTGTGCTCGAACTTCGTCGCCCGGTTGCCGCCGATCTCGACCGCCAGTGTGCGCAGGCGCAGTGAATCGAGCGCCTCCTGGGCTTGGGACTCGGTCAGCTGCATCACCGGGTCGCGGCTGCTCTTTTGGTTGCAGCCGGTCAGCACGCCGTTGAGCGTGAGGGGGTAGCTGTCGGGCACGGTGCGGGCTTTTTCCATCAGCGTGGCGAGCACGCGGGCCTCGGTGGGCGACAGGGGGCGGGTGCGGGGATCGAAGGGCATGGCGGGGGATAATTTCCGGCAATGAAGAACATCGTGATTTTGATCTCCGGCAGCGGCTCCAACATGGCAGCCATCGTGAATGCTTCGCGCCAGCAGGATTGGGCCGGCCGCCACGGCGCCCGGGTGGCGGCCGTGCTGAGCAACAAGGCCGACGCCGCGGGCCTGGCCTGGGCCCGGGCCGAGGGGATCGCCACGGATTCGCTGGACCACCGGGCGTTCGATTCGCGCGAGGCCTTCGATGCGGCGCTGGCCGAGCGCATCGACGCCCATGCGCCGGCGCTGGTGGTGCTGGCGGGGTTCATGCGCATCCTGACGCCCGCGTTCGTGGCGCGCTACGCCGGGCGGCTGGTCAACATCCATCCCTCGCTGCTGCCCGCCTTTCCGGGGCTGCACACGCACCAGCGCGCCATCGATGCGGGCTGCGAGGTGGCCGGCGCCACCGTGCACGAGGTGACGGCCGAACTCGATTGCGGCCCCATCCTCGCCCAGGGCGTGGTGCCGGTGCTGCCCGGCGACACGGCGCCGGCGCTGGCCGCGCGCGTGCTGGCGCAGGAACATGCCATCTACCCCTGCGCCGTGCTCAAACTGCTGCACCGGCTGGGCTGATCCGGACCGCCGGGCGGCGGCCCCCGCTCAGGACCAGCCGTCGAACACGCTGACCCGATTGCGCCCCGAATCCTTGGCCACGTAGAGCGCCCGGTCGGCCCGCGCCAGCAGCGCGTGGGGATCGCTCACCTCCTCGAACCCCGCCGTGGCCACCCCGAAGCTGGCGGTGACCGGCCGGTGCGGCCAGGTGCTGGCATTCAATGCCGCATGCAGCTTCTCGGCCACGAGGCGGGCGCCGGTGGCGTGCGTCTGGGGCAGCACCACGCAGAATTCCTCGCCGCCGAAGCGGGCCACGAAATCGCCCGCCCGCACATGGCTGCGGACCACTTCGGCCGCATGGCGCAGGATGTCGTCCCCGGCCGGGTGGCCCAGTTCGTCGTTGACGCGCTTGAAATGGTCCAGGTCCACCATCACCAGGCTCAGCGGCTGCCCCGCCTGCTTGCCTTCGTCCCAGCTGGTGCGCAACTGCCGGTCCAGGCAGCGCCGGTTCCACAGCCCGGTGAGCCCGTCGGTCATGCTCTCCAGTTCGAGGCCGGCCATGGCCTGGCGCAGCTCCAGCTGGGTCACCACCTGGCGGGCCAGCGATTCGAGCGCGCGGCGCTCGGCGTCCGTCAGGGTGCGGGGCTCGCGGTCGATCACGCAGACGGTGCCGATGGGCATGCCGTCCGAGGTCACCAGTGGCGCACCGGCATAAAACCGGATGCCCGGCTCGCCGGTGACCAGCGGGTTGCCGGCAAAACGCGGGTCCAGGTGCGCATCGGGCACCTCGAACACGTAGTCGGGCTGCAGGATGGCATGGGCGCAAAAGGCCAGCTCGCGCGGGGTTTCGGGGGTGTCCATGCCGGTGCGCGACTTGAACCACTGCCGCTCCGCGTCGATGAGCGAAATCAGCGCGATCGGCGCCTGGCACACCGCTGACGCCAGCATGGTGAGGTCGTCGAAAGCCTGTTCGGGGCGGGTGTCGAGCACGCGCAATTTTTCCAGGGCTTCCAGGCGCTGCGGCTCGTTGAAGGGCAGGGGGGCACCCTGGGATGGGGGCGATTGCGTGGCCCCGGCGGGAGCGTCGGGTTTCTGGATGGGGGGCATCAATGGCTTCACTGAAGGAACGACAGTGAGTGTGTACGCAGCATCCGGTCATTCCGTTGTATCCATTTGATACGGCCAGCGCCTTTGCCCGGGGATACGGACGGCAGCGTGGCAGGCATGCCGATGAGTTTGCTATAAAAAATATAGCTATATGCCCTAGATGATATTGCGCTGGAGCTGTTTTTTGCTCCAATGCCATCGGCGCGGGGTGCCGGTCCACGCAGCTCGTCCACTGACGGGCTGTGCAGCACTGCGTGGACCGGCAAAACCAGGGGCCGGGCGCCCGGTGCCTGCGGGCGCGGCCGGCGGCCCTCTCAGGCCAGGGCGCTCAAGGTGCTGGCGTTGCTGCTGGTGCTCCACGCGCTGGCGGCCGCCGCGTATTGCCGGCGTGCCTGTTCGGCCAGCTGGGTCAGGTCCAGCCGCTGGCCGCTGCGGGAGGCGCTGGCGGTGCCGTCGTCCTGGCCGGTACTGCTGCTGCTGGCCGTGCTGGTGGCATTGGCCGTCGCCCACTGCGTCAGCTGGTCGATGAACGACGACGACTCGCTGGCGCTGAGCTGCTGGTCGCCGTCGGTGTCGATGGCATTGAACAGCGCGGTGACCGCATCCGTCGTGCCGCCGGATGTGCTGGTGGTGCTGGCCGCCGCCAGTTCCGAGGCCGACACGACACCGTCTTCGTTCGTGTCCAGCACGTCGTAGGTGGTGCTGCCGGACGATGCGCTCGCGCTGCTGGCGCCCCCCGCTCCGCCGGGCCCGCCCGGACCACCGGGTCCACCCGGGGGTGGGGGGGCGATG
>NZ_BAAJYT010000020.1:0-40895 GCF_057541515.1 Acidovorax sp. KNOB132 | reverse complement strand
CCGGCGCGTCTTGCCCTTGAAGGTCTTCTTCCGGCGGTGGAACCGGCCGAAGTCCCGCCTCGGGCGCGCACTTGATGTGGTCCGGGTTGCAGCAGGTCCGCTCATCGCACGTCCCGAAAACCCTCCAGCCTTCGGGCACAGCCTTACGGTTGACGATGTGCCAGACGGCGCGCAGCCCGCACTGGGTTGTCATTCCGCCATGGCCCGGGTGTAGTCCGGGCCATAGATGTTGGGGGCGGCCACCCTCGCGCCGCCCCACGGCGGAACAGCCAGTGGCCGTCATCGGTGATGCCGCAATGCGACTTGATCTCTTCCAGGGTCTTCATGCATTCGCTCCGGCATGGTTGGTATGTTTTTCCCGCAGGGCCTGGTCCACGCGGCGCTGCGCTTCGGCCTTGCGACGCTGCAGCTCCTGCTCCTCCGCCCGTTGTCGCTGCTCATGGCCGAGCCGCCGGCGCTCGGGCGCCGAGGCGAGCTCCTCACGGAGTTGCGCCAACCGCTCGCGCACGTCGGGCGGTGCGTCGATCGCGGCCTGTACATCGCCGGCAAGCAACGCGATCGGCTGAAAGCCGGGCGTGAAGCCCAGGGCGGGCATGTGCTCGGCAGCCTTGTCCGCTGCGAGGTAGCCGAGCTGCACAGCCTTCTCGATCGCTGGCGCTCGCAGCTCGCCATCCCATCCGACCGAAACCGTCACCTCGGGCAGCCGCCGCTCCTCGCGGGCGGTCCGCACCAACCGCTCGTAGGCGCCGATGAAAGCCATGCGCGCGCCGACCAGATCGCCCTCAGCCGCGATCCCGCGCGCCACACCCCAGGCCTCGGACATCTCCACAGTCCACACAACCGTTTTGCGCTCGTCCAGGGCGTCCAGCGCCATGGCCCAGGCCTCATTGGCGCCAGGGCGGCCCATGGCTTCATCGATGCGATCGAGAATGGCCTTCGGCGTGAGGCGGCCGGTGTGCTCCGTGCGCACGCGGGACAGGGCCCGCGCCAGCACGTCGCGCGGGAAGCTGCTCAGGTCATCGGCCAGCATGGCAGCCGCCGTGGGCGACACCTGCTGGCCCAGCAGTTCGGAAGTCCCGATCAGCTGCTTGATCAGCCAGTCCAGGTCGTGATCGCTCAGCATGCCGATGCCTCCGCCCGGCGCTGGCGCAGGATGGCCATGGCCTCGTCCGCCGCGTCGAAGTTGGACTGGGATTGGTCGATCTGCTGGGCACGGGTGCCGGTCATCGCCGCGCCAGCGAACCACTGCGTGCGGTAGCCCTCGGCACCGGACAGCAGCAGGCCCACGTCGTGCATCTTGCGCACCACGAACGCCTCGCTCACGCGGTCCACGTAGAACGCGGCCACCAGTGGCGACTCCTCGAAGCCGATGCGCTGGACGAACTGCTTGATCTTGCTGTTCACCGCTTGGTTGCGCACGGGCTTGGAGCGGTAGCGGCGCTCGTAGGCGTTGCTGTACGCCGCCCAGGTGTGCTTGCAGGCGGCCTGCAGGGCGGTCTCCCTCTCGTCGACAGGCTCGGACTTGACCTTCACAGCGGATGGCGAAGCCGGCCGCAATGGTTCACTGACGGTTCCCTGATGGTTCAACTGATGATTTGGGTGCGCCATCTGCACCTCTGGAGGTGCGCCATTTGCACCACCCGGTGCGCCATTTGCACCACCCGGTGCGCCATTTGCGGGGGGTGCGCCATCTGCACCCGGTGCGCCATTTGCACCCCTGGCTCTGGCCCGAGAGCGGGGCTCGGGCGCCTTCGATGGATCGAAGCGCGATGGGCTGATGGTGTAGCTTGTGCTCGTGTTGGCCCGGTAGGTTCTGAAAATCAAGCCGACCGCCTGCAGCCACGCCAGGGCGTCCTGCACCGCGCGCTCGGAGAGACAGGTGCGCTTTGCGATGGTGCCTATGCCGGGCCAGCACACGCCATCGTCGCTCGCCTGGTCAGCCAACGAGACGAGCACGGCCTTCTGCGAGGCTGACATTCCCGTTAGCGGCCAGCAGGCCGCCATGATGATGGTGCTCACAGAACCCCCGCGATTACCGGCAGCACCAGGTGGTCGCGCGGCTTGCTGGCTGCGTTGACTGCCCGCGCCGCGGTGCGCAGGCGCTGCAGGACCAGCTCCGCCTGGTTGCACTCCCGCTCGATGCGGGCCAACTCGTTGTCGGTCACAACTCCGTCCTGCATGGCCTCGATCACGACCGACGTGACATCGGAGGTCTCGCGCATCAATTCAGACACCCGCTGTACCGGGTCCCGATGGCCATCGGCCACCGCGGCGTGCGCTTCGAACCGGCCACCGCACTCCGATGCGACGTAGGACGCGTAGTCCTGGGCATGCGCCGTGCCGGCCTCAATGCACAGCACCGCAATGCCCAGGGCATCCACAGCCCCCAGTTTGTGGGTGCTCGCGCCAGAGAGCTCCTTGCGCAGCACCTCGTCTGTCTTGCCCATGCGGACTGCAACGACGGCCCGGCCGCCAGGGAATTGGTCAACAGCGCGCCGCAGCGCATCAAGGATGGTGCTCATGTCCGACTCCAGGATTTATGGACGTTGCTGCATCGCAGCAGCGGAAGGAAGATGGCGGCCATGAGGGAGAACTACATGACCAAACAAAGGGGCGCCCGCCCTCACTGCCTTACGATGGAAGTCGCTTACACAACCATCAACAGAAAGGGCAGGCATGAACACGAAACTGACAATCGAGAACTTGGCCAGTGGCACGCTGCTGTGCACACTGGAAGTTCCCATGGGGAAAACCGAGGCCATCCGCCTCACCCTGGAGCATCCAAAGGATCTGAGGCGGACGACGTCTCAGCTGGAACTGCAGTTGCTGCAGGCCGCCCGGGACAGGCTGAGCGAGATGTGCAGCCAACATCCCGAGAGCAAGGGAACCTGACGGAGTCCTCTTCCAAAAATTGGAACGAGAAGCAAGGGATGGGTTGTTTCAGCTGCTCATCCATGGCTCACCTCCGTCTTGGAGGGGGCCTGCTCCGCGCAGGGGGCGGTGGTGCGACGCGGTGCCGTGGCCTGTGCCAGATCAATGCCGGACAGCTCCTTCCGCTTGGTGGCGCGGAGGAACATCATTCGAGCCGCTGGGATGCCATCCTTCTTCCAGTCGCTCACGCTCGGCATGGCAACTTGAAACAGGCGGGCCACGGCGGCCGTGCCGCCCAAGGCTTCGATGACTTTGGTTGCTTGGCTGTTCATCTTGCCAATTATTAGGACAAGCTAAGTGCATGTCAATAGCCAGTCCTAATTCGCAAACTGTTAGCCTTTCCTAATGACTCTTGCAGACAGACTTTCCGCCGCGATGGAGCATGCAGGGATGAGCCAAGCGGCTCTTGCTCGAGCTTGCAAGGTGTCAGCGCCCAGTGTGAATGGTTGGCTCAGTGGCAAGTCCAAATTTCTGCGCGGGGAGAATTTGCTTTGCGCCGCATCCGCCCTTGGGGTAAGGCAGCAGTGGCTAGCAACAGGTGACGGGCCAATGCTGCCCGGTGAAATGGAAAAAATAGGCCCCGCCAGGGATAGCGATTACCTCCCTGGCTTCGAGCAACTCAGCATTCCTCTATTGGCCAATTCCGGCTCAATGGGATCAGGCGACGACCAACTACATGATGAAGTGGTCGTTGGCCGACTCACTGTGTCGCCACAGTGGGTGCAGCGCACATTGAAACCGCTCACAAAGCCCGAAAACCTGCGCTTCATCCACGGCTGGGGGGACTCAATGGACCCTACCTATGCTGACGGAGACATCTTGCTTGTTGATATTGGAGTCGTCTCGCCGAAGATCGACGGGATTTACGTCCTTGAGGCGAATGACCGGATCTACATCAAGCGGGTTCGCCAGCGCATGGATGGGAAGTTTGAAGTGAGCAGCGACAACCCGACAGTCAAGACAGTGGACGTATTGGATGGCAATCATCCGGTTGCAATTCGCGGCCGAGTTGTGTGGTGCTGGAACGGCAAGAAGATCTGAAGGAGACAGGGATGCGGATTCACCTATGGGCGCTGCTGCTCTGCCCAGCTATTCTGTTCGCTCAGCCGGCAGATGGCGCAAAATACGCCAGCTGCGCTGGCAGCTTGGAGCTTCAGAAGTGCAAGGCCCGAATTGACACCTTGGCGAGCGAGACCCCGCAAGCCAAGCGCGCACGCATCGAAGCGCTTGAGCGGGACCGCCGCGCATCAGCCGAAGAGGTGGCCAAGATTCCAATCACTGCCAAGCAGCCCACGCAAAGGGCTGTGGCGACAGATCCAGCGATTGGGATGACCCAACAAGAAGCTGTTCAGACCCTGTGGGGCCAGCCTGAGTCGAAAACCCGTACAGTCACCGCGTCCGGCAGTAGGGAACAGTGGGTGTATGGCGAAGGGCGATACCTCTACTTCGACAACGGCCGAGTTTCAGCGATTACAAGCCGGCCCTGAACGTCGGATCGCAATGTCAGAGTCACGGGGGCGGTACTGCCGCTAGGCAGGTGGCATCCGGAGTAGTCAACATAGGGGGGGAGATCAGATGAGTAGCTTTGCATTGCTGCTTGAAGGCGAGCCAGGTGTGGCGGCTCAGGAGCGCACATGCCGATACGGCCATGGGCGGCTAACCCTTATCGATAAGCTAGAAGGTCGCCAGAGTTTTCTCGCTATCGCATGGGGCTTCGTTGATGCAACTCATGCAGCTCCGAAGTGGGTTGGCCCGCTCCAGTGGCACCTTTGCAGCACCTGCGGCTACATGGAACTTATCGACCCTACCCCCACAGGCTCAATCAAGCATATGGATGCACCTCATGGCTGAGATCGTTTCCCTGAAGCCAGCAGCTTCTATGGAGGGCATGGGGTCAGGATTTTGGGAGCCGCCCCATAATGAGGGCATGAGCGCCGTAACCCGCGAAGAACTGGACGCAAAGCTTGATGCCCTGCGCAGCGATATGCGCGCGGGCAATGCTGAGTTGCGCGCCGACTTCCATGCAATGCGCGCGGATGTGGCCAACACTCGAACAGCCATGGCGCAAGAACTTGCCAGTGTCGCGACCACAGTGGGAGAGCTCAAGGGATCCATCGACGGGGTGAAGACCGGGCTGACCACAGTTCAATGGCTCGTAGGGACCTTGATGGCAGCCGCCGCGCTCTATGTGGCAGTGGCGCAGTTTCTCGCGCCGCCCCCTGCGCCCGCTCAATCTCCCCCTGCCACCACCGCCGCGCCGGCCGCCGCGACGCCGGCGCAGCCAGCAAAGTAGCCCCGTCATCCGGGTTCTAATCCCCGGATGACATCGAAGCGCAAGAAGAAGCCGGCCCGAGCGCCGGCAGCCACCCTGATACATCGCACCTCCGGCAAGGCTCGGAGGTTCCTGATTTCCCTGTTCACCGCCGGCGTGGTCGGCATGCAGGTCACCAGCTGCGGCGTGGCACCGGGCGTAGCGCCCGCCCAGGCCCGGCCACCATCCTCTACCGGCACCGGCTTTGCGGCCTGCCCCCAGCATTTCGCTGGCGGCGTGCCGCCCGTCACCCCGGCAGCGCCCAAGCTGCGCGAGCTGTGCTTCGACTCCTTCGCCGTGCTGCACTCGGGCAACACGAAGACCCCAGTGTATGTGGCGCAGAGGCTCAACCGAGAGATCCTCGGCGCAAAGGGAGTCAAGCGGACGGACCGGTTTTACGCTGAGGCTCGCCTCCCAGCGGACGAGCGCTCGACGCTGGCCGACTACAAGGGCTCCGACTGGACCAAGGGCCACATGGCCCCGGCGGGCGACATGCGCACGCCGGAGGCAATGGCACAGTCGTTCAGCCTGGCCAACATGGTGCCCCAGGACCGTGCGCAGAACAGCGGGCCGTGGGCGAAGATCGAAGAGGACACGCGGCGCTATGTCATGCGCGCGCGGGGCGACGTCTACGTGATCACCGGGCCGGTGTTTGAACCTCCCTACAACTACATTGGGGTTGGCAAGGTCGCTATTCCATCGCACCTATTCAAGCTGGTTTACGACCCGATGACGGGGAAGAGTTGGGCGCACTGGCAGCAGAATTCGCTGGATGCTCAGGTGGGACGACCGATCTCCGCCGCAGAACTGGCGACGCGAACGGGAATCAACATGCTGCCCGTAGTGCATTGATGAGTCGGGCAAACCCTCGATGAACCACCGATACGGAAGAGTACATTAAAACCGCAGAGGGACGGCAAAAAGTCAGGTTTGGGCCCACCCTCGAATCCTTATAAATCAAGCACTTAGGAGGGAAAATGGCATCTTTGGTCCCGGCCCAGCAACAACTTTTCCAAGTTGAAAAGCAGATTGAATTCGATGGCGTGGAGATGGGGGTTCTTGAGAATGGACTTCCTTTTCTTTCCGAGTCTGGGCTTGCAAGAATGTGCGGCATTGATCGGAAGGTGCTAAATAGACTGGCAATCAATTGGCTTGAGGAACGACATAAGCCAAGAGGAAAACAAATAATTCAGCTTCTGCAATTGCTGAATTACCATGACGATTCTCTTTTCTTAAAATGCCAACACAACGGCAGCCAAGTAAACGCGTATACCGAACCTGTATGCCTTGCCTTGCTTGAATATTATGCATTCATATCAGAAGAAAAAAGGCAAGAAGCTCAGCATGCATTTCGAACGTTAGCACGCACAACATTCAGAACATTCATATATCAAGCGGTTGGCTACTCCCCAGAACAGAAGGCGCTTGATAGTTGGAAGCACTTCCACGACCGGATTGATATCACTGCATCTGCGGTCCCACAGGGATATTTCGGAGTTTTCCAGGAAATCGCAGTGATGATTGTTCCCATGATCAGGTCTGGAATATTGATTAGCGATCGAGTAGTCCCAGACATATCTGTAGGGAAAGCTTGGAGCCAGCACTGGGAAGGACAGGGTTTTACCGGTCGATTCGGAGAGCGAGTTAAGTACCCACACTCCTACCCGGACTACTATCCGCAAGCGAAGTCAAATCCTCAGCCATCATATGCTTACCCGATACAAGCGCTGGGTGAATTTAGAAACTGGCTGCAATCAAACTATATTACCTTGAAGTTTCCCAAATATCTTACCGGGCAAGCCAGCAAGGGAAATTTAGACCCAAACACCGCCACCCTGGCCCTCAGTTCGTTCGGCGTGACGCAAATAGGAGTGAAAAAGTAGGCGTGCTTTTTCACGCCTCCACAGGCCCAGCGTCGTAAACCTCAGCCGGCGCAAGCCTAAGCAGCGCCTGCGCGTCCTTCACAGTGCCGGCCAGCCACTGGTCGTAGTCGGCGGGGTCCAGCGGGATGACGCTCCGCTTGTCCTGCTGGTCGGCCGGCTTCTTCGGGTTGGGTTTGTGCATGCGGCTCATGAGCGGGTCGGCATCGGCGTTGATGGTGAGCATCGTGTAGCTCTCGTGCATCTCGCCCGTGGCTGGGTCGCTCCAGGTGTTCCAGAGGCCGGCCAGGCCCCACAGCTGTCCGTCGGCGCGCCGGAAGCGCCACCAGACATTCCGCCCGGTCTCCCAGTTGGGCTCGTCGAATGATTCGGCCGGGATGATGCAGCGCTGGCCGCGGGCCCAGGGCTGCTTGTAGCTGGCCTTGGCCGCCATCTCCTCTGACCTGGCGTTGTTGGTGGGGTACGGCAGCTTGGCAGCCTTGGCAAACCAGGGGATTAGGCCCCACTGCCCCACCACCAGCTCGCGCGAGTAGCCAGCGTCCTCGCGGCCGCGCCGCAGGAATGGGCCCAGGCCGCGCGGGTACAGCACGTCATCCCACCATCGGCCGTTTCCTCGGCCATTGCTGATCTCCCAGCCCTGCTCGATCGCCTTCAGGTCCGCGGGTGGCTTGTAGGTGTTGCACATGTGGGCAGCATGCCGCCGCTCGCCCGCGCCGCCTGTCGGATCATGCGCACTTTCCACGCTTCAAGTTTCGGAGCATCGACCAACGGGCGCCACACGCTTGGCCCTCGATTTCGCCCCCAGCCCGGCATATCGCCACCCCTTGCCCACACCCCAAACCACTGTTTAAATTAACAGTGTTTATGGGAGTCATAGGTGATTGTGCAGGTCTATCGGATGCGGCAGGAAGGGCGGCGGATGTACCGCTGCAACCAGCAGTTGATGCAGGGGGTTGAGGGCTGGCTGGCGTTTCGGCTCGATGACTGGAGCCGGACGATGCGCGCCCACCTCCTCTCTGGGCCTGGAAGCCACAGGGAACTGCTGCCCACGCTGCTACGCGCCCGCATCCTGCGCATCGAGGGTGCTATCCATATCGTCGGCACCGAGTATGTGGGGCGGCCCAGCACCAAGGCCCGTGCGACGGCCTACCGCCAATCCTGGCTGTGCGCCAGCACCGCCGAACAAGCCCATGCGCTGCTACAGCGCATCCCAGTCGTTGACCCGGAGGCAGACCCCATGGACGACGACGTGACCCCAGACCCCGAACTCGACATATGACCGCCATGGCACAGCAACACCCAACCCTGCTCAACATGCCCCAGTGGGGCTTCCAAATCCCCTCGGTGGAAATCCTGCCCCTGCCCGCTGACGCGTACGAGGTGCGCCAAGTGCAGACCGATTGGTTCGAGGTCCGGGAGCGCGAGAGCGACCGGCTGATCTGGTCAGGCATCGGACCAGTCAGCGTCGAGGTTTCGCCGGCGCCTTTCTGACATTTCAACGCTGTCTAATAGAAAAGTTAGCTTCTCCTATTGACACAAAACTTAGCTAGTCCTAATATTTACCCATCGCTCCACAGAAGCCACCGCGGCCGAGTTGAGCGATGGGGCCAATCCATCGAGAGCCGCCCGACAAGCTCATGCAGCAGGCACGGCTGGTTAAACACAGATCCCTCGCGGGTGGAAGCGGGAAACAAAAGACCACAGGCGCTCTACTGCTGACCAGCCACCCCGGACGGGGAATCGCGCGAAGGCTGAGATCCGGGAAAGGCCCCTCTAAATCCATCCGCTGGGATCAATACGGCGGTGAGGCATTCAGGGAGGCCAAGAACAGAAACGCCCAGCGCGCAAGCGCTGACCACCTCGGGAAAGAAGCGAGGACCATCAAGCGCAGGCACTGCAAAGCACGAGGGTGGCGACCCCGTTGGACCCCGGTAGAGCCGGGCAAATTCGCGTCAGTGCCTGCCCTTGATGGTGAATGCGCTGTGCAGCGGGTTGGCGCCGCTGCTCACCAAAAACCTGCACCGCTGCCCCATGCGAGCCAGCGCATTCGCCTCAACCTTTTCAGCCGGGCTTGGGACTTTCCTCCTCCCTCCCTCTCTTGCTTCCCCAGGCACGCCCGCACGGGCGCCGGCTCCTTTTTCCGCCGCGTCAGGCAAGCCGCAGGAACTCCAGTCACCACCCGCACTGGCTTTCGCCTGACATGCCCCACGGGGCAGCGGCCTCTCTTCAGCCCACCAGCCACCTCCGGGTGGCTTTTTTTCGTCCTCAACCAGGAGCAGCCATGCACATCACCATCAACAATCCGGTCTTCAACTTCCACACAGCGCAGCATGCCATGGCAACCGCACTCTTCGCATCGCTGCTGCGCGACGGAGAGGATGAGCCATCAGCCACCGAGGGCCCAACCAGCCGCCCCTCCATCGGCGAGTACTGGGCTGGCCAGGGCGGGATCTACGCAGGCGACTTCCGCGGCGACGACGGCGTGACCTTCGGCCTGATCGTCGCTGCGGAGCAGGACGTTGGCCGGGCCCGGTGGGCGCCCGATGGCGAACGGGACCTGTCCGACTGGGACGGGCTGGAGAACACGAAGCGCATACGCAAGGAGTGCCCCGCCGCAGACCTGGCCGCCAAGTACGAGCGCGATGGCCACAGCGACTTCTACCTGCCCGCGCGGCGCGAACTGAATTTCGCCGGCGCCACGCTGCACAGCAGCTTCGGGAAGGACAGCTGGTACTGGACCAGCACGCCGTACTCCGAGAGCTACGCGTGGGCGGTCGATTTCGAGGGCGGCAGCGCGAGCCACGGCGTCCGGGGCCGCGAGTTCCGGGTCCGCCCCTTCCGCAGATTCATTTATTGATCCCTTCGTCCCTTTTCTTTACCACTCCACAGGAGCATGCAAATGGAAGCAGCAGTACAGACCGGCGTTCCCGCCATCAACCAGCCGTGGCCCGCTCAGGGCGGCATCTACATCGGCTCACGCCTCATCAACGGCGTTGTGCACCACGTCGTCATTCCCGGCGGCGTGGAGTTCGACCACGTTGATGTGCCATTCAGCCGCGTTCAGAAAGTCGTGGCCGAGGGCGATGAGCTGAACGGATTCAGCGACTGGCGAGCCCCAGACCAGGAAGACCTGATGCTGGCCTACATCAATGCGCGTGAGCACTTCGCTCCCGAGTACTACTGGAGCCGCAGCGAGCACCACGGCTATCCGTGGGCGGTCGATTTCGAGCACGGCGACACGAACTGCAACGGCCGGGACGACGAGTTCCGGGTCCGCCCCTTCCGCAGTTTTCCCGATTCACCCCTTTAACCATTCGCGGGCGTAGCCCGCCTCGGCATGGCACTGCACACCGACACTGAGATTTACAAGGCGACCTATGACCTGTGCAAACTGGTCACGGAGTACGTCGCCAACATGGAGCGGAAGTACAAGGCGGACTTCGGCGCCGAGCTTCGCAAGCGCTGCATGGCCCTGGTCATGCGCACCTACGAGGCCAACACCGCCGAGGACAAGCCGCCCATCCTCTGGCGCATGCGCCAGGAGGTGGAGGCGGTGAATCTTGCCCTCCGCCTCGCGGTCGATCTCCGGCAGATCTCGGTCAAGCAGTACAGCAGAGCCATAGCCCTGACAGGGAGCATCGGGAAACAAGCCACAGGGTGGCAGAAACATTCGGAGAGTGCGCTTGCCGCCGGTCTGTCAAGGCAGTCCGACCAACGCGCCATGGAATCTGGTCGAGCCGCTGGGCCACAAGCCCACCGACAGGCGCAACAGGGATATCGGCGGCAAGGGCCGCAGTGATCCCGCGCAGTTTTCCCGCTGAGCCATTCGGCGAGCCGACGTGACAAGTTCGATAGACCGTGGGCGGTCGATTTCGAGAACGGCAACACGAACAACAACAACCGGAACAACGAGTTCCGGGTCCGCCCCTTCCGCAAAATCCACCGAGAGTTTTTATGGATCCTGGCTATTCATTCGAAAAGCTGGTGCAGGCGTATTACGACTGCCGCCGGCACAAGCGCACTACGGCGAGCGCCTTGCGTTTCGAGCAGGGCCTGGAGCACAACCTACTGGCTCTGCATGAGGAACTGGAAAGCGGCAGCTACCGCCCGGGTCCATCGATCTGCTTTGCCATCAGCCGGCCCCGGCCGCGGGAGGTGTGGGCCTCTGGCTTCCGCGATCGGGTGGTGCACCACCTGCTTTACAACCAGATCATGGATCGGTTTCACGCCCGGTTCATCGCAGACTCGTGCGCCTGCATCCCAGGCCGGGGCACGCTCTACGCCGCCGAACGTCTGGAGGCCAAGGTGCGCAGCCAGACGCAGAACTGGAGCATCCCCGGTTATTACCTGAAGGCCGATCTCGCCAATTTCTTCGTGTCCATCGACAAGCGCGTGCTGTGGCCACTGCTGATGCGGCACATCCCGGAGCGCTGGTGGCTCGGCTTGACGAAGATGGTCCTTTTCCACGATCCGCGCCTGGACTATGAGCTGCGCGGCGATGCGGCAACGCTGGCCGCCGTACCCGCGCACAAGCGCCTTACGAACGCCAGCCGCTATCACGGGCTACCGATCGGCAACCTGTCATCGCAGTTCTTCGCGAATGTTCTCCTGAACGAGCTTGACCAGCACATCAAGCACCGTATCGGCGCCCGGCACTACACGCGCTATGTCGATGACATGGTGCTGTTGCACGAGTCTGCGGATTGGCTCAATGGCGCGCTCGCCAGCATCAATGGCTTTCTGCCGGGCCTTGGTCTGGCCCTCAACCCGCGCAAGACGGTGCTGCAGCCAATCCATCGTGGCATCGACTACGTGGGCCATGTCATCAAGCCCTGGCGCCGCGCCACCAGGCCGCGCACCTTGCACTCGGCCCTTGCGCGGCTGGAAGACATGCCCGCAGCCGATGTGTACGCAAGCGGCAACAGCTACCTGGGGCTAGCGCGCCAGGCCAGCCACAGCCACCACGCGCAAGCCCTGATTTGCCGCGCCCTGCTCAAGCGCGGCCATGCGGTAGAGGGCGCGCACCTGAGCAAAGCATTCCGAAGGTCAGACATCGCCGTCTGACCGCCCCGCCACCGTGCGGGCTCCTTCAAGAAGAGGACCTCATGAACACCGAAACCCTCGCACAACTGCAGGCGCGCGATCTCGCGATCGGGCCCACGATCCTCCTGGCCAGCGGCCGGTATTTCAGCTTCGAGCGACCCGAGGAGACGCCCATTAGCGTTGAGGACATCGCGCATGCGCTGTCGCACCTGTGCCGCTTCACGGGCCACTGCCGGGGCTTTTACAGCGTGGCGCAGCACGCTGTGCTTGTGTCGCACCTGGTGCCCCCTGAACTCGCATTCGCGGCGCTGCATCACGACGACGTCGAAGCGGTGATGGGCGACATGTCGAGCCCTCTCAAGCGCCTGATGCCCGAGTACAAGGCGCTGGAGCACCGCGTCGAGGCCGCCATCCTGGCGCAGTTCGGGCTGCAGGGCGCCATGCCGCCGGAGGTCAAGCAGGCCGACCTGGTTGCGCTGCGCACCGAGCAGCGGGACCTGATGCACATCGATGGCGGCCTGTGGACCTCGCTGCAGGGGATCGAGCCCAGCGACCAGCACCAGCTGCAGCCGATGGAACCCGAGGCGGCACGGCGCGCATACCTCGACCGCCACTTCCAGCTGCTGACCATCCGCGGCGCACCCCCGCCCGAGTCCGATGCGCCAGCCGATGGCGCTCAACATTACGTCCCGGACCCGGCCGCGTTCAGCTGGGTGTGCACGCGCGTTTGGAAGGGCACCGATTTCGACCGCATGCGCCTGGAGCGCGGGCTGGTGTACCGCAATCCGGAGGATGCCGAGGCTCGCGCCCGATGCATGGCTGCGCAGGGAGCATCCGCATCATGAACCACGCACTCGCTTGGATTTCGGCCAGCCTGCTGACACTGGGTGTGGGCGCGCTTGCCGGGCATGGCCACACCGAGGTCGAGGCCGACCAAGAAGACCAGGCCGCCCTGCACTCCCGCGCCTGGGCGGCGCAACGGGCATGCGGACCAGACCGTGAGCCGGAATGGCTGGACGAAAAGTCGCTGCACTGCCTGAGGCGGGTTGGCGTCGCTCAATGAGATCCGCACTCGCCGCCCTGCTCCTCTGGGCTTTCTTCAATTCCACAGCCCTGGCGCTCTTCGCGGTTTGGGTTGCTCCTCCCTTTCTCTGGGTCCCCTGACATGTTCAAAAACCTCATCATCTACCGCATTTCTCCGGGCTGGCACATCGATCTGGCCCAGGTCGAGGAGGCGCTGGCCAAGACGCCGTTCGTGGAATGCGGTGCCACCCAGGAAAGATCGCTGGGCTGGGTGCCTCCGCGGGGCGACGCCCATGGCGCCTTTGTCGAGACGATCGGCGGCCAGTGGATCATCCGCCTGATGACCGAATCCAAGGCTGTCCCGGGAAGCGTGCTGGCCCGCAAGGTCAAGGAAAAGGCCGCGCGCATCGAGCAGGAAACCGGCCGCAAGCCCGGCAAGAAGGAAGCCAAGGAGCTCAAGGACGAGGCCAAGCTCGACCTGCTGCCCATGGCCTTCACGAAGCAGGGGGCGATGTGGGTGTGGATCGACCCACAGGCCCACTGGCTGGTGCTGGACACCAGCAGCCAGTCGCGGGCCGACGAGGTCGTCACGCTGCTGGTCGAGGCGCTGCCCGGCTTGTCGGTGGCGCTGCTGCACACGGCCACAAGCCCGCAAGCGGCCATGGCGCATTGGCTCAGCACGCAGGAGCCCCCGGAGGGGTTCAGCGTTGACCGCGAATGCGAACTCAAAAGCACCGATGAGTCGAAAGCCGTGGTGCGGTACGGCCGGCACCCGCTGGACATCGAAGAGGTGCGCGAACACATCGCCCAGGGCAAGCAGCCCACCAAGCTCGCGATGACCTGGGACGACCGCGTGTCCTTTTTGCTGAGCGAAGGCCTGCAGGTGCGCAAGATATCGTTCCTGGACACCGTGTTCGAAGGCACCAAGGCCGATGACGGCGGCTTCGACACCGACGTGGCCATCGCCACGGCCGAACTCAGCAAGCTGATTCCCGACCTGATCGAGGCGCTGGGCGGCGAGGGGCGGCCCGCGCTGGGCGGCGAAGCGGCTGCAACTGCAGCGATCCCCGCGCCCCGCGCTGCACCTAGTCGGGCCTAGCCCGCCTTTCCTCAAGCGCAGCCCTGGCGGCCGCCCGGTATTCCTGGACAGCGCCGCTGTCCTCGATTGCCCGGTGCGCCCGGTCTCTGCCAGCGCGCGAGTCCACTTCCTTGCGCCACGCGGCGAGCATGCGCTGGTAGACGGGCTCATTCATTTCATCGGCCATTTCTTGCTCCTTGCAATTACGGAGCCCCCACTGTGGGCCAGAAATCTCAGATCACCTCTGCGGCTCCGTTTCGCTCTCAACAGTAGCCCGCCTAGTGCGGGCTTTTCACTTTCCGCACGCCATGACACACAACACCTACGACGACTTCCTGCGGGCCAAGGTCGCTCTGCCCGAAGAGCAAGGCTTCCCGTGCGAGCCGCACGAAGTGAACCACCTGCTGAAGCCTCACCACGTGGCCATGGTGTGCTGGGCGGTGCGTGGCGGGCGCCGCGCGCTGTTCGCGGCCTTCGGCCTAGGCAAGAGCGTGATGCAGCTGGAGATCGTGCGGCTGACGCGCGCCAAGGCCGGCGGCATGGGCCTGATCGTGATACCTCTGGGCGTGCGGTATGAGCGGCGCCGTCATCAGCACCGGCGTCAGCCCCCGCGCGCCGCCTCCGGCTTCGATGACATGAATAACGACATCCCCTTTTAATTTGTCTCGATTCGCTCGTTAAGTTGAATGCCAGTCTCAAGTAGAGTGCCAGGGAAACCGCCCGGTGGGGGAGGCTTATTTGCTGGGTAGTAGGTGACCCCATCAAGATCAAAAGCTTGAGTTGGCATGCGACTTCCATTCCGTGTGAGATGGACATCGATAGCCATCTCCGCGAAAACTAAGCGATCGATCAACGCCTGTACTCGCGCGTGCATGAGATGAGGCTGAACAGTACCCAATCTGAACGCTTTTGCAAAGTCTCGAGCATCCGCCAAAACCAGTCCAACCGCCGAGCTGGCACGCCAGTCGGGATATTCAAGCAACGGGATTTTCGCAAGCTCTTCGGACCACCAGATGGCCTCTTCTGCGTGCCGGCTCGCATCCTGCCAGCGCAAGTGCGTAACCGAATAACACGTGGCGCACCGTCGACACTGGAACAAAGCGTTTGCGATCAGCGTGACACGATCCAATCTAGTTTTCTCTGCGTGGCGAGCCTGTGATCGGGTCTGCCATAGAACGCAGCCAACTCCCACCAGGATCGCAACGACAGACCCTACAGCCTGCACCCAGGCGGGCGCTTCAACCTTTTGCGCCCACGCACCGATTGAATCCCAGCCTGGATAAATCGCCGACGTGAGCCCGCCAAGGAGGCACGCCAAGACCACCATTCCCACAACGGCACCTGGCGTGCCCAGTTCTTCCTTCATGTCTCGCTCCCGAAGTTCGGGTGTGATCGTACTTCCCCGCCCCTCGGGGCATCCCATCCCAGGCCCGCCGCCCACGCTGCGGGCCTTTTTGCTTTCTGGAGCCCCAATGGACCACACCGACACCCCCGCACCCTACAAGCCCCCAGCCAGCGACTATCAGGGCGCCGAGCTGCGCCGCAAGCCCGGGCTCACCGACGACCGCATGCGGGCATTCGACCTGCCTTCGCGGGTGGGGACGCGCCTGCACTACCGCGATGGCCGCGTGCTGCCCTTCCCCGGGAGCACGCCGGCATGACCTCCCCCACGGAGACGCTGGCCCAGCGCCGCGCCCGCCTCTCGCTGCCCGCCGTCGCCCGAGCAAACCAGCAGGCCCGAGCGGTCTGGTGGCGGGAGAGGCAAACCAATCTGAGCTGCGCAAGCTGCGGGGCTCGCATACCAACCCGGCCCGCCGAGGGCCAAGGCCTGCCTTGCGGGCATTGAGGAGGTCCAATGAGCAATACCAAATACACGCCCCGCGTTGCGCTGGATAAGGCTGAGTACCTGCTGCGCGAGGCAGCCCACGAATTGATGGACGGGATTTCGCTCAATGGCGTGCCCGACTGGGAGGGCGAGCCAGAAACCGCCACAGCGTATCAAGAGCACATTGCCGCAGCTGACGCCATCGCCGCGCTCGGCCATGGCACCCCATTGCTGCGGGGCGATGGCGAGCAACTCACGCGCTTCTGCCCGGGCTGCGGCTCGATGGGCGAGGTGGAGGCGAAGTTCCGGGACTGCTGCCCGGATGGTGCTGGAGCCCGGCTGATACCTGCGTCGCTTGCGCAGAAGTGCCACGGCCTTTTCCGGCTCGCTCTCGTCGGCGCCAGCCAGCCAGAGCTTTCGGAATCCCAGCCCAATTCAGCGCTGGCTGATGGGTGGCTCAATCCGGATGACCTAGCCGCGCTGGAGCGTTTCAACGAGTGTTCGGAGGACAGCGAAGCCGATGGCCACGATGTGCCCAAGGAACGAATGAAGCGCTTGGCAGAGTTGGGCGCAGTGCAGGCGCGGGGATTTGGCCGGCATGAGACCACGGCCTTCGGCCGCCTCGTCCTCGACTCCCAATTCGCCCGCAGGCCGTTGGAGACGACAGACGAGTGCAACGCCCGCCTTGGCCGCGAACACCGCGCCAAGCTGGAGATGCCCGCCCCTCCCACCCTCAATGCAAGCAAGGAGGGGAGCCATGGGTGAAGGTCGCATCCTCGCCCAATTTAGCTGCGGCGCCGCTTCGGCGGTGGCGACAAAGCTGGCATTGGCCCAGTACGGTGACCGCTGCGAGATCATCAACGCATACCTGGCGAACGAGCACACCGACAACCGCCGGTTTCTGCACGACTGCGAGAAGTGGTTTGGCCGCAAGGTTACGGTGCTGCGCGATGAGAAATACGGCGCCGACGTGATCGAGGTGTTCCGTCGCACGCGGTACATCAAGGGACGCCAAGGGGCGGCATGCACCCTGAGGCTGAAGCGCGGCCTACTGCGCGAGTTTGAGCAGCCCGGGGACGTGCTGGTGCTGGGCTACACATCTGATGAGCAATGGCGCCTCGACGACTTCCAAGATGCGTACCCAGATCGCCCGGTAATTGCTCCGCTGATTGAGCGCGGACTCACCAAGACCGACTGCAAGACCATGGTCGAGCGCGCCGGCATCACGCTGCCGCTCATGTACTTGCAGGGCTACCAAAACGCAAATTGCATCGGTTGCGTCAAGGGCGGCATGGGCTACTTCCGCGCAATCCGCGAGGACTACCCCGATGAGTTCAAGCGGCTGGCCGACGTGGAATCCGAGATTGGACCCGGTGCTTACATCTTGCGGCACCGCTCCGGACCTCTCAAGGGCCAGCGCTTCCCCCTTCACCAACTGCCCGCAGGAAAGGCCGACCGCAAGGAATGGCTGCCAGCTTGCGGAGTCACCTGCGAGATCGCGGAACAGGAATATTCATCATGACCACCACCCCAACCGACCACACCGCTGCGCGCACCACTTGGATAGAGCAATGCGCGGACAGGTACTTCGCCTGGGCCGGCTGTCCCGCCGATGAAGCACGCCAATACGCCTCGGCATGCGCCGAGTATCAGACCGAAATCTACGGCCAGGACCCGGCCGAATGGGAGCCGCCGGCGGACGCCGCCGACGAAGACATGAGCTACTGGGGAGACTGACCATGACCACCACCCAACACCCCGCAGCAGCGGCAGACCTGCCGGAGGCGCTGCGCCTGGCTGATGAGATTGATCCATTTACTCGCAAAACCGCCCCAGACCACCTCACAAGCAAGGTTGCAGCCGACAAGCTGCGCCGCCTGCACGCCCTGACCGCAGCCGCGCCGGCCCAGTGGCGCAGCGAGCAGGAACGCGCCTGGGCGCTCGCCGAGGCCTGGGGCACAGCGCCGGCCGCCCCCCACTGCGCCCCAGGCAGGAGCAGAGAGCTATCCGCCGATGCCGGAGCCGACGTACAACGCAGGCGGCCCGGACTTCGAACGCTACTACAACGCCGCACAAATGCGCGCCTACGCAGACGCCACCTCCGCCCTGCGCGCCCGTGGGGCCGTGCCGAGCGATAACCTGGTGCGAGCAACCATGATTGCGTCTGCCGTGTGCCGCACAGTGGCAGAGTTGCCCGACCGGGATAGCCCCGCCGACTGGCCTGAAGCCATGCTGGTCACATCGCAGGAACTGCTCTGCATCGTCCGGGAGGCTGTGATCGACGCCGCCCCTGCTGCACCAATGAGCGCACAGCCGAGCGGGTGGGCCCAGGGCGTTGAGGCGGTCGCAAAAATGATCGAGAAGAAATACAAGGACTTTGCGGACGAGTACGGGTACGACGACATGGGCGGGCTGTCATTCGGTAGTGGCGCCCACGCCGAAGCAAAAATGGACTGGCACAGTGGCCTTGTGGAGTTGGAGGAAGAAGTCCGCGCCATGCTCGCCGCCGCCCCACAGCCACCGGCAGTGCTGCCAAGGGGGCAGGATGCCGCGCTGACCGACGATGTGATGTGCGGGCTGCAGGCAGCCAGCGACGCGCTGGAGTGGATCGCAAAGAGAAAGCGTGTTGTGGGTGATGTGATCGAGCCGGTGAATGACATCCGCCACGCTTCACGGCTGGCAAGCGATGGCTTTCGCCGCATCAATCTGGCCATGAAATCCATTGACGCAGCCATGGCCGCCAAGAGCCAAGAGGGCGGTGCTCAATGAGCTGTGTATCAACCCGCGGAGCTCATGCGCTGCAAGACATCCATGACTCTGGAGAAGATGGCTGCGGGCTGCGCAGGATCGTGCGCTGGTGCTCGGCTTGTGGCGCCATCGTCCGCGACGTGGAGGTGGACGGCAGACTGCTGCCAGGTGGTTCCATGCCGATGAAATTCCCGGGGCTCGCGCTGGCAGCAGCCAAGGGGCGGGCAGAGGGAGGTAATGCATGATCTCGTCGCACGAAAAACCACAAAAGGTGACGCACAAGGGCTTACGCCACGCCTACGCTGGGCTGAAGACCGAAGATTTTTTCATGCACATCGATGCCCTTGGCGGATGGCCGCTGGACTACCCCTACGTCGGTTTCGCGCATTCCGATGAACGCGAGGCCGCCTTCACCATGGAACCCACGCACAACGGCTGGTGGACAACGCTCTACCACCGCGACGACTATCTGATGTGGAAGCTGAGCCCTGCGGCATGGGGGCGAATCTTCGATGGTGTGCGCGAAGATTTGATGGGTCGGATGAGGCATCAAAAACCATTGGCAAAAGGCCCTCAAGTTCAAGGTTGGGGAAGGGGTGTAACGCCCCTGTCTAGCGCTTTTTCCGCTGCCGCAAAGGAGCAGCAATGACCGCTGACACCACACTGGCGCCCTGCCCGGCCGAGCGTGAGCAGTTCGAGGCATGGGCGCGTACCGAGGAGCCAGCAATACGGCTGGAACGCAGTGGCGACGGATACCGGCATTTCCTGGCACGCGAGTGGTGGGGCGCTTGGCATGCGTCGCGCCGCGCCCAGGCCGCACCACAGGGGCCGGCACTGGTGCCGCTGACGGCAGAGAAGATCGCAGAAATCTGGGTTGAGCACGGCCTGGACGATTGCGATCCCGAGGGCTTCGCGCGACGCATCGAGGCCGCCCACGGCATCACCGGAGCCCGCAATGACAAGGCCCGATAACTGCCCGGTGGGCAACGAGCCTTGCCAGTCCATGTGCGATGAGCCGTGCAGCTGGCAAGGCTCCACGCGCAGCGCGTTGCTCGCGGAACATGAGGAGGCTCTGGCCTTCCTTGCCGGCCTACACCCGTGCCTGACCATTGACGGCCCGCCCATGGCTGTGGCCGAACGCATCTTCGAGTCCGTGATGGCTGAGCGCCAGGGCCTGCTGGATGAGATAGCCAACCAAGAGCGCAACCTGGAATGGATGCGCCAACACCTTGCAAAGGCCAAGCATGGCAAGCCGACGTAGCCGCGAGCGCAGCACCCTGCTGTATGGCGACCCCGCCCACGAGCTGAACGGGCCGGCGTACCAAACTGGGCGCCCATGCATCACGGCGGGCTGCGACAGGCCTGCCGGAACCTGGTGGTCCCCGAACTGGTGTCAGGCATGCAACGCCGCCCGGCTCGCGCGATTGGAGAAGTCCATGGACTTCGCGATTCGCGGGCGGAGACGGCGCAAGTAGGCCCCACCCCACAACCCCTGCCCCGCCACCGTGCGGGGTTTGTCATTTCTGGAGGGTCTCCCGTGCCCGACTGGAACGCGGCCGACAAGGCCTACCAACTCCACCACGCCAGCTGCCGGGCATGCATCGGGGCTGGCGCCAACCCAAACGCCCAGCAGCGCTGCCCAGAAGGCCTCGCGCTGTGGGACGCATACATCAACGCGGGCGATCCGCCCCACTTCGCCTGGCTGGCCAGGGAAAGGAAACTGCATGAGCGACACACCCGACAAACACAACCAGGTCGCGGTCACAGCCGCGGTCCGTGAAGCCATCGTGCGGCAGGTGGCCACCCTGAACGGCACGGCCCGCGAATGGCTGATCGCCGCCGGCTGGACGCCGCCCACCGAACAGCCAGCACCATCACCCGAGCGAGCCACCGCAGACCGGGGCGTCACGCTGGAGAGCGCCCCAATCGGGACAAGAGCACCCTCAAGAGAGGGCGGCGCTTGGTGCAAGACCGCCAGGGGCTGGAAGTGGAACGGCCCAGCCGGCAACGGCAGCACGCTCCCGAGACCGGGGCCAGATTGGGACGGACGCCTGCTGGTGCCAGTGGGCCACTTGGCGCGCCAGCCATCTCTTGATCCAGTCGGCAAGCGGCAGGGCAAGCCGAAGCCCCAGGGGCCAAACCAGCAGATGCCCCATTCCAAAGCGGTGGATCTCATCAACGGCGCATCTTGGGCCCGCTCTCTCAGTATCCATACCCTGGATGCGCTGGAGCTGGTCCGGGAGGTCGAGCGTTACTACGGACGCACGGAAGGAGGATCAACATGACGACAGAAAAGCTCTTCCTAGATGACGAAGAACTTGCCCAACTCACCGCGCGCCGCATGAAATCGAAGCAGGTGGAATGGCTGCGCACAGCGGGGATACCATTCCGTGTGAGTGCTACTGGACACCCGGTGGTCACACGCGCGGCCATTGAAGGCCGCATCCCTGAACCTGAAACCCGGCGCAGCACATGGACGCCGCGTGTCGTTGGAGCGCACTGATGGGCCGCAAACCGACTCGATGGTCGAATCTGCCGGTAGGCATGCGCGCCCGCGAGCGCGGAAAAAAGGTGCACTACTACCTCGACACCGGCGGCAAGCCGAGACGCGAAATCCCGCTGGGCTCCGACTACGTTCTCGCAGTGGCCAAGTGGGCAGAGCTGACAATCAAGACCACGCCTGAGGACGGGGTGCTGACGATGCCCTACCTCGTCCAGAGGTACTTCGCCGAGGTCGTGCCCAACAAAGCCGCTGCAACCCAGACGAGCGACAAGCAAGAAAAGGGGTGGGTCCTAAAATTCTTCGGCGATCCGCCGGCGCCACTAGAAAGCGTGGAGCCCCAGCACATCCGACAATACATGCGCTGGCGTGCAGCAGAGGCGCGTGCTGCTGCAGTCGAAAAGCAGCGCACTCGCAAGAGCAGCGGGTCCACCAGTGAGATCCCAGCGGCCTTTGGGCAGGTCCGCGCCAACCGATCGAAGGCCCTCCTGTCGCACATGTGGAACTGGGCCCGGGGCGAAGGCATCACTGCTTTGCCCAACCCTTGCGCAGGCATCCACCGGTTCAAGGAGGCGGGCCGGCAAACAGCCCCCGACACCGACATGGTGGCGCGCGTCATGGCCGTGGCGGACAAACCGCTGCAGTTCGCGATGCGCCTGGCCGAATTGATCGGCCAGCGCCCAGCCGACGTGCGCAAAATCACAGAATCCGACATTCGGGATGGCATCCTGCACGTCCGTCAAGGGAAAACCGCCGCTCGACTCCGGATCGAAATTGTTGGGGAGCTGGCGGTATTGATCGAAGAGATCCGAGCCTACAAGCGCTCATTCGAGGTGCACGCCATGTCGCTACTGGTCAACGAGACAGGTCAGCCACTGCGGGCTGACGCGATGCGCTACCGGTTTGACCAAGCCCGAGAAAGAGCAGGGATCGCGAAGAGTGAGTTCCAGTTCCGGGATTTCCGCGCCAAGGCCGCCACGGAAGCGGACGATGCCGATGGCACCCGGGTTGCGCAGGCACTGCTGGGCCACACGACGGAAGCAATGACCGCCGAGTACATCCGCCACAAAATCGGGAAGAAAGTTAGGCCGCTGCGTTGATCATTTTGCGGAACAGTGCCTATATTTGCGGAAGTTTCACTATACTTTTTATAGCACGAAGCCCGCTTGAGCCATGGTAGGGCGTGAGGGACTTGAACCCGCGACCAAAGGATTATGAGTCCTCTGCTCTAACCAACTGAGCTAACGCCCCCCGCGCCAATTGTATGTGCTTACTTGCGGTAACTCAGCGCGTTGGAAACCAGCTTGGACGTGATGTCCACGATCTGGATCATCCTGTCGTACGGCATTCGGGTGGGGCCGATGACCCCCAGTGTGCCTACGACTTGCCCGTCTATTTCATATGGAGAGGTGACTACCGAAAGCTCCTCAAAAGGGACGATCTGGCTCTCTCCCCCAATGAAGATGCGTACGCCATCTGCACGGTTGGAAACATCGAGCAAACGCAGGATCTGCGTCTTCTGTTCGAACAGGTCGAAAGCACGCCGCAGGTTGCCCATGTCGTTGGAAAAATCACTCACTGCCAGCAGGTTGCGCTCGCCGGAAATCACCACATTGTCCTGAGACTCCGCCATCGCTTCGGACCCGACGTTGACAGCCGCCTGCATCAGCGAGCCGATTTCCTCCCGCAGCTGATCCACCTCCGTCTTCAAGCGCTCGCGCACCTGCTCCATGTCCATTCCGGAATAGTGGCTGTTCAGGAAATTGGCCGCCTCCACGAGATGCGATTGCGAGTAGTCCACATCGGTGAAGATCACGCGGTTCTGCACGTCTCCTTCAGGAGAGACGATGATGACCAGAAGCCGCTTTTCGGACAATCTCAAGAATTCGATGTGCCTAAACACCGAGGCACGTCGGGGCGCCATGACAACGCCCACGAACTGGGACAGGCTGGACAACAAATGCGCCGCGTTGGCAATCACCTTTTGCGGCTGCTCTGCAGCCAGTTGCGGCGAATACAGCTGTTCGCGCTGCACTGTCAACATGGTGTCAACGAACAGGCGATACCCTTTGGCCGTCGGAATTCGGCCGGCAGACGTGTGCGGGCTTGCGATCAGTCCGATCTCTTCGAGATCGGCCATCACGTTACGGATGGTGGCGGGAGAGAGGTCGAGACCGGACGCGCGCGACAGCGTACGCGAACCCACGGGTTGGCCATCGGCTATGTAGCGCTCTACGAGCGCCTTCAGCAACAACTTGGCACGGTCATCAAGCATTGAATCATTTTAATGATCTAATTTCCCAATGAAGCTCAGGTTCACACGGGTCGCACTCTTCGGCAAGTACCAGCCGCTCACTTCCAGCGTTATTTCTGACAGTTCGCGCAATGCCGTACAAGAGGTTGCCCAGTTCCTCAGAAATGAAGGCTGTGAACCCATTCTGGAACAGGAAACGGCGAACAACACCGGCATTTCTGACTATCCTGCGATGCCGGTGGAACAGATCGGCAAGGAGTGCGATCTGGGGATGGTGATCGGGGGAGACGGCACGATGCTGGGCATCGGTAGGCAATTGGCCCCCTACAAAATTCCGCTGATCGGCATCAATCAGGGAAGGCTGGGCTTCATCACCGATATCCCTTTGGACGAGCACGCTTCAGCACTGAGGCCGATGCTCCATGGCGAGTACGAAGAAGACGCCAGGCCCCTCATGCATGCCTGCGTGATGCGTCAGGACGAATGCGTATTTGAAGCCCTGGCGCTCAACGACGTCGTCGTCAATCGTGGATCCACTTCCGGCATGGTCGAATTGCGGGTGGAAGTGGGTGGGCATTTCGTCTCGAACCAAAGGGCAGACGGGCTGATCATCGCTTCGCCCACTGGGTCCACGGCCTATGCGCTCTCCGCGGGAGGCCCAATGCTGCACCCTGCAATTCCTGGTTGGGTGATGGTCCCCATCGCACCCCATACGCTGTCCAATCGACCCATCGTGCTGCCGGATTCGACGGACATTGCGGTGGAAGTCGTAGGGGGCCGGGACGTCAGCGCCAATTTCGACATGCAGTCGCTGGCATCGCTCCAGCATGGCGATCGGATTGTGGTTCGGCGGTCGGAGCACTGCGTGCGCTTCTTGCACCCTCGAGGCTGGAACTACTTTGCTACGTTGCGCAAAAAATTGCGCTGGAATGAAGGGGGCTCATAGATGGCGCTCAAACGGATCGCATTGCGCGATTTCGTCATAGTGGATGTCCTGGACCTGGATCTTCACAAAGGATTTACGGTGCTGACCGGAGAAACGGGTGCAGGCAAATCCATCCTGATCGATGCCTTGCAAATGCTGCTGGGCGGCCGCGCCGATGCCGGGGTGATTCGCGAGGGAACCGAGCGTACGGACATCTGCGCTGAATTCGATTGCCCACCCAGTTTGTCTGCATGGCTTGATGAAGCAGGCATACCGCAGGAGGAAAGCCTGCTGCTTCGCCGAACCATCGATCGGCAAGGAAAAAGCCGTGCGTGGATGAACGGCATTCCAGCAACCGCTACCCAAATGCGGACCGTGGGGGCGCATCTCCTCGATATCCATGGCCAGCACGCATGGCAGAGCTTGACGCGCCAGGATGCCGTTCGCAGCCTGTTGGATGCCTATGGCGGCATCAGCACCGCGGCGCTGGAGCCGCTTTGGACTCGCTGGCGTGACGACCGCAAAGCGGTAGTGCAAGCAGAAGCGGCCAGACATACCCTGCAACAGGAGCGGGAACGACTGCAGTGGCAGATCAGTGAAGTCGAAAAGCTGGGCCCGGCATCCAGCGAGTGGGAAGAACTCAACACCCAGCACAGCCGCCTTTCTCACGCCCAAGCCTTGCTGGACAGCGCGCAAACGGCCCTGTCCGCGCTGGAGGATGAAGAGTCCGGTGCACAGACTCAGTTGAGCCGCGCCTGCCATCTGCTGCAGGAGCAGCAAACCCTTGATCCCGAATTCAAGGCGATGGGAGAGGTGCTTCAGTCGTGCATGGACCAAGCGGCCGATGTGGCTCACTCCTTGCAAAGCTATCTCCGGCACACGGAACTCGATCCCGAGCGACTTGAACAGTTGGATTCACGCCTGTCGCTGTGGATTTCGTTGTCACGCAAATACAAGCGGACGCCATCGGAGTTGCCGGCACTGCTGGAGGGATGGAAAGCGGAACTCTCCAAACTGGAGACGGCAGCAGACCTGGAAGCGCTCAATGCGGCCGAACAGGCCAGTGGTACAGCCTATCGCAAGGCGGCGCAGGCTGTGTCCCGGCAGCGGACAACCGCAGCACCAAGGCTTGCCCAATCAATCACACAAGCCATGCAGGGCCTGGGCATGGTGGGCGGGCGGTTTGAGGTGCTTTTGGAACCGACACCGGAACCCGGCATTCAAGGTCTCGACAGTGTTTCTTTTCTGGTCGCAGGGCATCCTGGCGCCACGCCCCGGCCTGTTGGCAAAGTCGCTTCGGGGGGGGAGCTGTCTCGCATATCGTTGGCCATTTCCGTGACGACAAGCCAGTTGGGCGAGGCCCCTACCCTGATTTTTGACGAGGTGGACTCAGGCGTCGGAGGCTCCGTCGCCGAGACGGTGGGTCGGCTGATGCAGCAGTTGGGACGCGATCGACAGGTGCTGGCCGTTACCCATCTTCCGCAGGTGGCAGCCTGTGCAGATCACCATCTGATCGTGGCAAAAACCAGTCAGGATCAGCACACCATCAGTCAGGTGACCGTGGCGAAGGGAGAAAAACGCGTGATCGAAATGGCTCGGATGTTAGGAGGGGAACGCCAGTCAAAGGCGACCATGGCGCACGCACGCGAAATGCTCAGCAGCAACCAACCTGCACAGATCAAGGCATGACGAAATGACGCTAGAGGTCGTATTGATCACAGGCATGGCGGGTTCCGGCAAATCCGTTGCCTTGCATGCATTGGAAGACGCAGGCTACTACTGCGTAGACAACCTGCCACCGGAATTGTTGGCCGCCTTCGTGGCGCTGGAGCATCAGCACCATGGCAACCGGATTGCCATCGCAATGGATGTTCGGAGCGCCACCGCGTTACCGCTGGTTCCGCAGGAACTGAAACGCCTGCGCGGCGAGGGCGTGGTCGTCCATTCGCTGTTTCTGGATGCCACCACCGACACATTGATCCGGCGATTTTCGGAAACGCGCCGACGCCACCCCCTCTCCAGAGACGAATGGACGGAAGGCCAACGCGCATTGCTGCAAACCATCGAACTGGAACGTGAACTGCTGGCCGAGTTGCGTGAGCAGTCCCATGTCATCGACACGAGCGCCATTCGAGCAGCGCAATTGCAGGGTTACGTCAAAAGCCTGATGCCCGCCCTGCCCGGGCAATTGACGCTGGTCTTCCAATCATTTGCATTCAAACGCGGGGTGCCTGTCGATGCGGATTACGTCTTCGACGTGCGCATGCTGCCCAATCCCCACTATGAGCCCGCGTTAAAGGCATTGACAGGCAAAGACCAGCCTGTCATTGACTATTTGCAGCACCAGACTGATGTGAAACTGATGCAGGAGCACATCGCGCAATTCCTTTCTCACTGGCTGGAGCCTTTGGCGCAGAATCACCGAAGCTACGTGACCGTGGCCATTGGCTGCACGGGGGGGCAACACCGCTCGGTTTATTTGGTGGAGCGCCTAGCGGTGCACTTCAGCCAGCGTTGGACCACCCTGCGGCGGCATCGTGAGCTGGACGGCCTGTGACTTTCACGTCTCGCCACAGAGTGGCGAGACGTGAAAAAAATCAGGATAGGTTCAGCAGCAATTTTCGGATGGGCGTTGGCATACCCAAGCGGTCCCAGTCGGAAGCACCGAACCAGGCACCGTCCACCGGAAGGCCCCAATCCGCCTGCCACGGGATTCGCACGGGATGGAGGTGCAGATCCCGATGGGTCAGGACATGAAGAAAGCCCTCCAAATCCTGAAGCGGCGCAGGCCGTGATGCCAATGACGCTTGCAGTGCTGCGCGCTCCTCGAACACCGGCAGGCAATGCAGACCTGCCCAAATGCCGCTCGAGGGACGCGGCTGGAGCAAGACGCGCCCATTGCCGTCCTGCAGCAGCATCAGCCACCACGACTCCGCACGACGCGACAATTTGCGGGTCCGCACGGGATAGCGTTCGGGGTCTCCGTCGCGGCGGGCTTTGCACTGCCGGTTCAAAGGGCAGACCATGCAGGTCGGCTTCTTTGGCGTGCACACCGTCGCCCCGAGATCCATCAGACCCTGGGTATAGCGCGGCATCGCATGCTGCAGATCACTGACTGGCAGCAAGGCACAGGCCTGATCCCAAAGAAGACGTTCATTCTTGGCGATTGCCAAATCGGCCGTGAAGCCAAGCACTCGCGTCAGCACCCGGCGAACATTTGCATCCAATATGGGAACACGCTCGGAAAAGCAGAAGGCGGTTATCGCACCTGCCGTCGAGCGGCCGATTCCCGGCAACTGTGCCAATACCTCGGCGGTCCGGGGAAACTCGCCCCCGTGCAAATCCACGACTTTCTGAGCACAGCGGTGCAGATTTCGTGCACGACTGTAGTAGCCCAACCCGCTCCATAAAGCAAGCACCTCGCCCTCCGTTGCCGCTGCGAGCGACTGCACATCCGGAAATCGAGCCAGAAAGCGTTCGTAATAGCCCAAGACGGTGACGACCTGGGTTTGCTGCAACATGATTTCCGACAGCCACACCCGATAAGGATCACGTGTTTGCTGCCATGGCAAATGGTTGCGGCCATGCACCGCCTGCCACCGAACCACATCGGTGGCAATTTCCGGGATGTCGCTCATGCCAGGGCCGTTTGCGGGCTGACCTGGGGCGGCTCGGCGCGCGGGACGGCTGCGAGCTGCTCCGTCATCTCATTCAAGCGCGCCTCCATCTGCCCCAACTCCTGCTCGGCCATTTCAATCTCTGCAATGCGCTCGACCAAACCGCTTGCTGCGTGCTGAATGCGGTCCACCGCTTCGATGCGACGCGCAAAGCTGCGTTTGCGCTCTCTTAGTTGGGCATCCAGTTGCGCTGTTGCGGATTTGCTCCACAGCTCCAAATCGTTGGCAACCGACTCGAACACCGTGCGAAGCCGCATGCCGAGCGCACGGACCAATCGCTGCGCGAACTCAGGCTGCGCCAGTTTGAGGGCATTGCCCACGCCCAGGTACTGCAAATGCCGCTGCTCAATTTGCGCGATTTCCTGCAGGAAGGGCTCCAGTTGCGGAGTCGGAGGCACTTGGAGTGAAAAGCCAAAGTCCGTGTTGAGCTGTCGGAATGTACCGCCCAACATGGCATGGATTTCAGTGCCCGAAGATTGCGCCTTGTCCACGATGGCCTGCAGCCGCTGGAAGGTCTCCGCATAGATTTTGCGCACGCCCAGCTTCAGTCCCTTTTGCTGCAATGCGTCTGTGAGCAGCGCCAGCTCAGCCTTCAGTGAACGGGCTCCGAGCTCATGGAAGATATCGCGCAGCAATTTGAGATGGACTGCACGCACCGCCTGAATCTTCGCGGTGCTCATCTCAAACTCCCGCTGCTCCTGCTCGATCCGAGTGCGCATGGAATCGATGACGGAAGCATTCTTTCCCCGCAAGCTCCGTAACTCCAGCATCTGGTCATCGAGATCGCGCCGGCGGATGTTGATCACGCGGGAGGTTTCCGACCGCAGGCCGGCAATGCCCGCTGCAACGGCAGAGCGGAGAATGGACTGGCGCTTGCCCATCACCCCTTGTGCCAGCGCTTCTTCCAAAAGAGGCAAGCCGCTGCGCTCCAGCAACAGGTCATCGCACTGGATTTTGGCGATCAATCCTTTCTGGGCTGAAACCAGCATGACGTGCTCTTGCGAGATACCCAGCATCTCAGCAGAGGTCAGGCGCTGGCGCTCCAGTTGTTCTTGAACCTGCTCAGGCGAGTTCAGGGTGTCCCACAGTGTGTCGATCTTGTTGAGGACCACCAAGCGGGCATCCGCATTTTCAGACGGGGCTGCAAGATGTTCCCGCCAGATCGAGAGATCGGACCGCGTGACCCCGGTGTCCGCCCCCAGGATGAAGACCACCGCATGCGCCTGCGGAATCAGATTGATGGTGAGTTCAGGCTCCGCACCCACCGCGTTCAGTCCGGGCGTATCCAGAATGACCAGGCCCTGCTTGAGCAGCGGATGGGGAATATTGATGAGGGCATGGCGCCACATCGGAACTTCCACCAGGCCGCTGGCGTCCGGCACCGGGTTTTCTTCCGGCAGGTCGTCGTGCCAGAAGCCCAGCGCTCGCGCTCGTCCAAGCTGACGCGCCGGACCTCGGCCACCTTCTCGAGCGAGCGGGCCATCTGCCCCGCATCATGGACATCCAAGGGAATCTGCACCCAGCGTTCGGGTTTCAGGCGCCACTCGGCCAGTCCCTGCACCTGCAGCCGGGTGTCGATGGGAAGCAGGCGCAGGCTCACAGGCACGCCGGGGTCGTAGCCCAATTCCGTCGGGCACATCGTCGTTCGCCCCGCGCTGGCCGGCATGATCCGGCGGCCATAGTCGGCAAAGAAGATGGCGTTGATCAGTTCGGACTTGCCCCGGGAAAACTCCGCGACGAAAGCCACCATGACTTTGTCGCTGCGCACTTGGCCCTCCAGTCGCTGGAGCTTCTCGCCAACGGCCGCATCCATGAGGGAATGCGACGCCATCCAGTCGGCCAACTGCTTAAGTTGAAGTGCGAATGCCCGGCGCCATGCGCCGTGCTGGTCGAACTGTTCGTTAAAAGAGGGTCCCACTTTGCTCCCGAGTGTCGCTGCGCCCGCACGTGCAGGAGCCTTCGCAAAATATAGCACCCCACGAACTTCTTGAAGGCTCGAAACGGCGTGGTGCCACCCCTCTTAACCCTATGCCTTCTGGCAACGGATGCAATAGTAGGTGCTGCGCTGACCTTGCCGGATCATTCGCACCGGAGACCCGCAGGCCCGGCACGCCTCGTTGTGCCGTCCATAGACATGCGCCTCCAGCTGGAAATGGCCCTCACTGCCGTCCGCGCTGGCAAAGTCCCGCAGCGTGCTGCCCCCCCGCTCCACCGCGCGCGCCAGCACCTCGCGAATGGCTGCGTGCAGGCGACGAACCCGCGCCAAGCCGATGGTCGATGACTTCACTGTCGGGCGGATACCCGCCAGGAACAGCACTTCCGACGCGTAGATGTTTCCGACCCCCACCACCACTTTGCCGCTGAGCAAGACCTGCTTCACAGCGCCCGGCTCGCACGCAAACCGGCAAAGAGACCAGCGACGGTGAACAGATCGGAAAGGGGTTCCACCCCCAGTGAACCCAACAGCTTCTTCGCTTCTTCGGCGCCCTCGTCTTGCGCCCAAACCACTGCGCCGAATCTTCGAGGATCCCGCAGGCGCAGGGTCCCCAAGGTCGTTTCCATTTCAAAATGGTCGTGTGGACCACGCGCTTCCAGCGCTTGCCCCAGACGCAGGCTCCCCGACATGCCGAGATGGATCAGGAGAAGCCCTCCGTCCAGGTCAAGGAGCAAATACTTGCCCCGGCGCCGCACTGCCGTGATGGTGCGGCCAATCAACCCCTCGGGCGGGCAACCAAGTGGCCACCTCAATGGTTTGCCCACCGTGGCCGACTGGATTACCGCGCCGGAAATCCCCTTCGCGATGCTGAGTCGCGTTACTTCCACTTCCGGCAACTCAGGCATGCCTGCACGCTCCACAAAGACGTTGAACCATGGATTATTATGGGTCGATGGCGCAATCACATCGACTCTGGACCATCACCCTGGCATGCGCCATGGTGACGGGAACTCTTTCTGCACAGGCGCAAAATTCGCCAGCACCGACATCGCAAGCCGGGCTTCGAGCGTCTCAGGAGACTTCCAGCGATGCAGCCGCCGCGCTCGATGCAGAACTGTTCTATGAAATCCTGCTAGGAGAGATCAGCACCACGGGGGGCGATCCCGGCACCGGTTATTCGCTCATGCTGGAAGCAGCCCGCCGTAGCGGCGATGGCCAGCTTTATCGGCGGGCCGTCGAAATTGCCCTGCAATCGCGCTCGGCTGAATATGCGCTGGCGGCAGCGAGGGCGTGGAAAAGTGCACAGCCTCAGTCGCGCGAGGCCAACCGGTACGTATTGCAGATCCTCATTGCGCTCAATCGCATCGAGGAGACATCCGACCTCCTCAAGCAGGAATTGGATCAATCGCCTGCGAATGACAGGGCCATGACGCTCCAGGCCATTCCGCAGTTGTACGGGCGGGCCAGCGACAAGACCATGGCCGCCAAGGTCGTCGAGCAGGCGCTGGCAGATCAGCTCAGCAACCCGGCATCCGGCCCCTCCGCGTGGATCACCATCGGCCGAATGCGCCTGGCCGCGGGCGACAAGAAGGGTGGATTGGAAGCCGCACGCCAGGCCCAGACCATGGATGCGCCAGCCGAAGGCGTCGCCTTGCTGGCGCTGCAACTGCTGGAAGCCGGCGAACCAGAGGCAGAGCCATTGGTTGCCCGCTATCTGGCCGGGACGCCCAAGCCGGAAATCCGCATGGTGTACGTTCGCACCCTGCTGGACTCACAGCGCTATGCGGAAGCCTCCAAACAGGCGGATCTGCTGACCCAGAGCACGCCCGACATGGCAGAAGCCTGGCTGGTCAAAGCCAGCCTGCACTTGCAGGCCAACCGCCTCGATGAGGCGTATGCGTCCCTGACGCAGTTTCAGAAACTCCTGGAGGCACTGCCTGCGGGCGATCCGCGCCGAAGTGCGATGACGCAGGCATTCCTGCTGCAAGCCCAGATCGCAGAAAAGCGGGGCAACTTGGTGGAAGCGGAGGCCTGGCTGGGCCGGATCGAGAACTCCGCTGAAATGCTGACGGTGCAAAGCCGCAAGGCGTCCCTGCTGGCTCGCCAGGGCAAGCTGCCCGAAGCCCTTGCGCTCATTCGCGCGTTGCCTGCGAAGACGCCCCAGGAAGAGCGAATGAAATTGCTCGCCGAGGTCCAGCTGCTGCGCGATGCACAGAAATACCGGGAAGCCTATGAAGCCCAAGCCAAGGCCGTCGCCTTGGCTCCGCAAGACAACGAACTCGTCTACGACCAAGCCATGCTGGCCGAAAAGGCGGGCCTGTTGGACGACATGGAAAAATTGCTGCGGCAGATCATTGCCCGCCAGCCCGACTACCACCATGCCTACAACGCCCTGGGATACTCGTTCGCGGAACGTGACATCCGACTGCCGGAAGCCAAGCAGCTGATTGCAAAAGCGCTGGAATACGCGCCCGGTGACCCGTTCATCATGGACAGCCTTGGCTGGGTCGAGTTTCGGCTCGGCAATCGGAAAGAAGCCGCGCGCTTGCTCGGCGATGCATTCAAGGCACAGCCCGATCCGGAAATCGCGGCCCATCTGGGCGAAGTGCTGTGGTCGCTCGGAGAGCGTGATCGCGCGACGTCTGTCTGGAAAGAAGGCCTGCGGCTGAACAAGAACAACGACACCCTGCGCCAGACTTTGAAGCGCCTCGGAGCCAACCCTTGATGCGGCGCGCCGCGATCAATGGCCGCTACCGCGCAAATGCCAAAAGCACCTGGCCCGCTTGGAGCGCTTGGCTGGCAACGCTGACCTTTTTGCTCCTCGCGGGTTGTGCGCAGCACGCCCGGATGGTCACGCAGGACGCAGCGCCCAGCGATGCGTGGAGCGGCCGGCTGTCGCTGCAAGTGGATGATCCCGCCGCACAACCGTTGAACGCGGCATTCGAATTGCGAGGCGCCCCTGAACGAGGAGAACTGACGCTTCTCAACCCCTTCGGCAATGTGATGGCCAAGCTGGCTTGGTCGCCCGGACTGGCCACACTGACCAACGGATCGGAAACGCGACGATCCAACTCGCTGGACGCGCTGGTCCTGCAGCTGACAGGCAGCACGGTGCCGGTGTCCGCCTTGTTCGGCTGGCTCAAACGCGAACCCATCGCGGTCGATGGCTGGGAGGCAGAACTCGACGGAATGGACCGCGGCAGGCTCGTCGCTCACCGTCGCAGCCCCTTGCCGCACGCCACACTGCGCATTGCCCTGGACCGCTGACACACATGCGGTCTTTGCACGATGTGCCGGCGCCGGCCAAGCTCAACCTCTTTCTGCATATCACGGGGCGACGCGCCGACGGCTACCACCTGCTGCAGTCGGTGTTCATGCTGATCGATTGGTGTGACACGCTCCATTTCGAACTGCGTCAGGACGGCGCAATCACCCGGGAGGACCTGTCGGAGGCGCTGCCTTCCCAAGACCTTTGCGTGCGCGCAGCCTCGGCTTTGCAGCTTGCCACTGGATGCACGCTGGGCGCGCACATCGGCATCGAAAAGCGGATTCCAGCGCAGGCGGGCATGGGGGGCGGCTCGTCCGATGCGGCCTCGACCCTGCTGGCCCTCAACCGATTGTGGAACCTGCAACTGACGCGTGGGGAACTGGAGCGCATCGGACTGTCGCTGGGCGCCGACGTGCCATTTTTTTTTACGCGGCCATAACGCTTGGGTGGAAGGAATTGGTGAGACAATACGCCCGCTTGAGAAAGCGCATGCACTGCCAAGAACACAATTCCTGGTGGTCAAACCAGAAGCGGGATTGGATACGAAATCGATTTTTTCGCACCCTTTCTTAAAACGCGATTCTGGCTGTGCTACAATCTTAGGCTTTGCTGCAGCACACTACCAATTTGGAAGTAACGATCTGCAGCCGGTTGCTCAGGCACTGTGCCCCGAGATCGGTCAAGCCCTTCAGTGGCTGGAATCGAAAGGGTTGCAAGGTCGAATGACTGGCTCGGGAAGTGCGGTGTTTGCGCAGATGCCACAGGCAGTGAACTTGCAAGACGCGCCCGGCGCGTGGCAAGTGAAGGCATGTGAAAATTTGATGATTCATCCTCTGGCAGGATGGACTTCAGATCAGGATTTCGGTTGATTACTTTCAGTGATCGACCTGTGTAGGGGAGTCGCCAAGCTGGTTAAGGCACCGGATTTTGATTCCGGCATGCGAAGGTTCGAATCCTTCTTCCCCTGCCAAATACTTTCGCACACGGGCTTTTTTTTTAGACTGCTGGGTCGCTCATGCAAGCCAATCACCCCGACTTCATGGTTTTCACCGGCAACGCCAATCCTGGGATGGCGGCGGATATTGCCCGGCACCTCGGCACCACGCTGGGTGCAGTGGACGTAGGCCGTTTCTCCGACGGCGAAGTCACTGTCGAAATCAAGCAGAACGTCCGTGCCCGCGATGTGTTCGTCGTGCAGTCGACCTGCGCGCCGACCAACGAAAACCTCATGGAACTGCTGATCATGGTCGATGCGCTCAAGCGCGCTTCGGCCGAACGCATCAGCGCGGTGATCCCCTACTTCGGCTATGCCCGCCAGGACCGCCGTCCGCGCTCCAGCCGCGTGCCGATCTCCGCCAAGGTGGTGGCCAACATGCTGCAGGCCGTGGGCGTGGCCCGCGTGCTGACGATGGATCTGCATGCAGACCAGATCCAGGGCTTCTTCGACATCCCCGTGGACAACATCTATGCCTCGCCCGTGCTGCTGGGCGACCTGCGCCAGAAACAATATGACGACCTGATCGTCGTGTCGCCCGATGTGGGCGGCGTGGTGCGCGCACGGGCCCTGGCCAAGCAGTTGAACTGCGATCTGGCCATCATCGACAAGCGCCGCCCGAAGGCCAACGTATCGGAAGTGATGCACGTGATCGGCGAGATCGACGGCCGCAATTGCGTGATCATGGACGACATGATCGACACCGCCGGCACGCTCGTGAAGGCCGCCGAAGTGCTCAAGGAACGTGGCGCCAAAAAGGTGTACGCCTATTGCACGCACCCCATCTTCTCGGGCCCGGCCATCGAGCGCATCGCCAAGGGCTCCGCACTCGACGAAGTGGTCGTGACCAACACCATCCCCTTGAGCGAAGCCGCCAAGGGATGCACCAAGATTCGCCAGCTCTCCGTGGCACCGCTGATCGCAGAAACGATCCAGCGCATCGCCAAGGGAGAGTCGGTGATGAGTCTGTTCTCGGACCAGGACAACCTTTTCTGATGACGTCCGCCCTCGGGGCGGAAGGGATGGCAGACCTCCTTCGGGAGGTTTGTTCGTTCGGGAACACAAGCAGGTCCGCTGCCAGGTGGCACGGGTCTTTTTCAACAGGGCCGAGCTGGTCGCGGCCGGCCCTCACAGGAGCTAACCATGAACTTCGTCGCTTTTGAGCGCGCCAAGCAAGGTACGGGTGCGAGCCGCCGTCTGCGCAACACGGGCAAGACGCCCGGCATCGTCTACGGCGGTGCCGCCGAGCCCCAACTGATCGAGATCGACCACAACGCGCTGTGGCACGCCCTCAAGAAGGAAGCCTTCCACTCCAGCGTGCTGGACATGGAAGTGGCCGGCACCACCTCCAAGGTGCTGCTGCGTGACGTGCAATACCACCCCTACAAGCAACTCGTGCTGCACATCGACTTTCAGCGCGTGGATGCCAAGACCAAGCTGCACATGAAGGTGCCACTGCACTACAGCGGCGCTGAAGAATCCGACGCCGTGAAGGTGGACAAGTGCCTGGTCAACCCCGTCGTGAACGAACTCGACGTGTCGTGCATGCCTTCGGACCTGCCCGAATTCATCGCCGTGGACCTGACCAAGCTGAAGAAGGGTGCATCGCTGCACCTGAAGGACATCAAGCTGCCCCGCGGCGTGAGCGCCGTGATCCGTGGCGGCCAGAACAACCCCGTTCTGGTGTCCGTGACCAACCCCGTGGTCGAAGTGGAAGCACCTGCTGCCGACGCAGCACCTGCCGCCGACGCCAAGGGCGGCAAGGGCAAGAAGAAGTAATCATCTCCCCAACTGTCGCCGTCCCGGCGGCAGGCGGAGGACAACCTCCTGGCGGGCCGCTGCGGCGGCACCGCTCCGAACGGCCCACCTGCGTGGGCCGTTTTTCTTGGGCACACACGGATAATCGCGGACACCATGATCAAACTGTTTGTGGGCCTGGGCAACCCAGGGCCCGACTACGACGCCACCCGCCACAACGCCGGATTCTGGTGGATCGATGCACTGGCCCGCGAACTGAAAACCACGCTGGTGCCGGACCGCAACTACCACGGCCTTGTCGCCCGCACGAACGTGCATGGGCAGAGCGTCTGGCTGCTGGAGCCCCAGACCTTCATGAATCTCTCGGGCAAATCGGTGGCGGCGCTGGCGCGGTTCTTCAAGATCCAGCCCGACGAAATCCTGGTGGCGCACGATGAACTCGACATCGCCCCGGGCCATGTGAAGCTCAAGCGCGGCGGCAGCCATGCCGGCCACAACGGGCTGCGCGACATCCATGCGCAACTGGGATCGGCGGATTACTGGCGCCTGCGCATCGGGATCGGACACCCGGGCATCAAGGCGGAAGTGGCCAACTGGGTGCTCAAGAAGCCATCGCCCGACCAACGCACCCTGATCGAAGACAGCATTGCCCATTCGTTGAAGGCGCACCCGGCGATGCTGGCGGGCGACATGGAAAAGGCCACGCTGCTGGTGCACACGACCAAGCCCCCGCGCCCCAAGCCGCCACGGCCTGACGGCGTTTAACTGCTATTTTGAGAGCTGCCCGCGCAATACCTTCTTGCGTGGGAGACGGAACCGCCTGGATCAGGACGCCGTGCCCTGGGCCGCCGCGGCTTGCAGGCGCTCGTACTTCTGGAACAGGGTTTCGCGGCTTTCCACGTGCTGCGGGCTGACCGGAATGCAGGCCACGGGGCAGATCTGCACGCACTGCGGCTCATCGAAATGGCCCACGCACTCGGTGCACTTAGCCGGGTCGATTTCATAGATGGCCTCGCCCAGATAGATGGCCTGGTTGGGGCACTCGGGCTCGCACACGTCGCAGTTGATGCACTCGTCGGTGATCATCAAAGCCATGGCGATCTCCTGGCACAGGCCTGGGGCGCGCGAAAGGCCGCAAGGGCACGGAGGGCGGACGTCATGCCGGGATTATCCCCGCCCCGGCAAGTCCCTGGCGCAGGCGGGGCGGTCTGCCCCCCTGCCCCATCCCTGCCCCGTCCCCGCGCGCACTGCGCCGTGCCCATCCGGCCCCGCGCCGCAACGGGTACCGGTGCACCGCACGCGCCCCGCCTCCGACCGCCGCACGGTGTTTGCCGCTATGCTGCACCCACACCGCCCTGCCCCTTTCGGCAGCCCGGACGCCTTGCGGCACCCTTCCGATCCATCCCATGGGACCCTTCCTCCTCAAACGGCTGCTCACGCTCATCGCCACGCTGGCCGGGGCGTCGGTGGTCGTGTTCGTGGTGCTGGAGATCCTGCCCGGCAATGCGGCGCAGATGCTGATGGGACCGGATGCCTCGCCCGAGGCCGTGGCCGCCCTGGCGACGAAGCTGGGGCTGGACCAGCCCGCGCTGCAGCGCTACGGCCACTGGGTGAGCGGGCTGCTCACGGGCCAGCTGGGCGACAGCTACGCCTACGGCACTCCGGTGAGGGACCTGGTTCTGGAGCGGCTGGCGCTCACCGTGCCGCTGGCGCTGATGGCCATGGCGATCACCACCGTGCTGGCGCTGCTGGCGGGCGTGTACGCGGCATCGCGCCACAACCGCTGGGGCGACGTGGGCGTGATGGGGCTGGCGCAGATCGGCATCGCCATTCCGAATTTCTGGTTCGCCATCCTGCTGATCCTGCTGTTCTCGGTGAAGCTGCAGTGGTTCTCGGCGGGCGGCTTTCCGGGCTGGACCGAGGACAGCGGCGGCAGCCCGCTTGAGGCGCTGAAGGCGCTGCTGCTGCCCGCGATCTCGCTGGCCGTGGTGCAGGCGGCGATCCTGGCGCGCATCACCCGCTCGTCGGTGCTGGAGGTGCTGCGCGAGGACTTCGTGCGCACGGCCCGTGCCAAGGGCCTGTCGCGCCGCGCGGCGCTCTGGGGCCACGTGCTGCGCAACGCGATGATTCCCGTGGTGACGGTGATGGGCCTGCAGTTCGCCAACCTGCTGGCCGGCACCATCGTGGTGGAGAACGTGTTCTACCTGCCGGGCCTGGGGCGCTTGATTTTCCAGTCGATCGCCAACCGTGACCTGATCGTGGTGCGCAACTGCGTGATGCTGCTGGCGGCCATGGTGATCGTGGTGAACTTCGTGGTGGACCTGCTGTATGCCGCCATCGACCCGCGCGTGAAAGCGAGCGACCTGTGATGCCCCCGTCCCCCGCCACGCCCTCCCAGCCCGTCCCGGCAGCGGGGGGCCGCGCCGTCCGGCCTGCGCCGCGCGCTGCGCCACCGCAGCTTCGCCATCGGCGCGGTGCTGTCGCTGCTGCTGGTGCTGGCGGCGCTGGTGTCCTTCGTGTGGACGCCCGGCTCGCCCTACGACATGGACATGGAGGCCAAGCTGTTGCCCCCCTCGGCCGCGCACTGGCTGGGCACCGATGCGTTCGGGCGCGACGTGGCCTCGCTGCTGCTGGTGGGGGCGCGCAATTCCATCCTGGTGGGGGTGATCGCGGTGGGCATCGGCCTGTCCATCGGCACGGCGCTCGGGCTGCTGGCGGCGGCGCGGCGCGGCTGGGTGGAAGAACTCATCATGCGGATGGCGGACTTCACCTTCGCGTTCCCGGCGATTCTTTCGGCCATCATGCTCACCGCCGTGTTCGGGGCGGGCGTGGTCAATTCGATCATCGCCATCGGCATCTTCAACATTCCCACCTTCGCCCGGGTCACGCGCGCCTCGGCCAATGCCGTGTGGTCGCGCGAATTCATCCTGGCGGCACGCGCCTGCGGCAAGGGCCCGTGGCGCATCACGCGCGAGCACGTGCTGCCCAACATCGCGGCGGCGCTGATCGTGCAGGCCACGATCCAGTTCGCGCTGGCCATCCTGGCCGAGGCCGCGCTGTCGTACCTGGGCCTGGGCACGCAGCCGCCGCAACCGTCCTGGGGCCGCATGTTGAGCGAGGCGCAGACGCTGATGTTCCAGGCGCCGCTGCTGGCCGTGTGGCCCGGCGTGGCGATCGCGCTGGCGGTGCTGGGGCTGAACCTGCTGGGCGACGGCCTGCGCGACCTGCTCGACCCGCGCCTGTCGCGCCAGCGCTGACGCCATGGCCCCCCACGCCCCGCCCGCTATGCCCTTGCTCGAAGTCTCCGACCTGCATGTGCGGCTGCACACGCACCGCGGCCCGGCCGATGCCGTGCGGGGCGTGGGCTTCACGCTCGAACGCGGCGAGACGCTGGGCCTGATCGGCGAGTCGGGCTGCGGCAAGTCGCTCACCGCCATGGCGCTGATGGGCCTGCTGCCGGACCGCGCCACCACACGCGGTAGCATCCGCTTCGACGGCACCGAGCTGCTGGGCCAGGACGAGGCGGCGCTGTGCCGCATCCGCGGGCGCCGCATCGGCATGGTCTTCCAGGAGCCCATGACGGCGCTCAACCCGGTGCACACCATCGGCCGGCAGGTGGCCGAGCCGCTTCGGCGGCACCTGGGCCTGCCGGCGGCCGCGGCGCGCGCACAGGCCGTGGCGCTGCTGGACCGCGTGGGCATTGCCCGCGCGGCGCAGCGCTTCGATGCGTTCCCGCACCAGTTCTCGGGCGGGCAGCGCCAGCGCATCACCATCGCGATGGCGCTGGCCTGCGGGCCGGACCTGCTGATCGCCGACGAACCCACCACCGCGCTGGACGTGACGGTGCAGCAGCAGATCCTGGGGCTGATCGGCGAACTGGTGGCCGAGCGCGGCATGGCGCTGATCCTGATCTCGCACGACCTGGGCGTGATCGCGCAGAACGTGGACCGCATGCTGGTGATGTACGGCGGCACGGTCGTCGAGCGCGGCCCCACGGCGGCAGTGTTCTCGGCCATGGCCCACCCTTACACGCGGGGGGCTGTTCGCGGCCCGCCCGCGGCTCGACGCGGCTGCGTCGGGAAGGGACGCCCACGGTGCGCGCGTGCGCCTGCCCACCATCGCCGGCACGGTGCCGGAACTGGTGGACCTGCCGCCCGGCTGCCCGTTCGCGGGCCGCTGCGGCTTCACGGTGCCCGCGTGCTACCCGGCCCTGCCGGCGCCCGTGCCGCTGGGCGACGGCCATTCGGCCCGCTGCGTTCGCCTGGACGCGGTGGCAGCGGCGGCGCAGGAGGGCCGGGCATGACCTGGGATGGCACTATCAAAAACATAGCAACCACGGCAATCAGTACTAGGGCACAAGACCGATTCGACCCCAAAGAGCCCCCGCTGCTGCAGGCCAACGGCCTGGTGCGCGAATACGCCCTGCCGCGCGAGCGCCTGTGGTCGCCGCCGCCCACGGTGCGGGCGCTGGACGGGGTGAGCCTGTCCATCGCCCCCGGCCGCAGCCTGGGCGTGGTGGGCGAATCCGGCTCGGGCAAATCGACGCTGGCGCGGCTGGTGATGGCGCTCGATGCGCCCACCGCCGGCAGCGTGCACCTGCTGGGCCGCGACCTGCACGCGCTGCCGGCGGCCGAACTGCGGGCCGCGCGGCGCGACTTCCAGATGGTGTTCCAGGACCCCTACGGCTCGCTCGATCCGCGCCAGACGGTGGCGCGCATCGTGGCCGAGCCGCTGCAGGCGCTGC